>JABWBZ010000288.1 GCA_013359335.1 bacterium | reverse complement strand
AAATATTTTTTGGCGAGATGAGCATAAAAAATAATTTTGCCGGAGCCCCGTCAGCCGCGTCAAACGGAATACCTGTTCGATGAATACCAAAAGCGCCGACGAGCCGGTCGACGCCGGTCGTTTTTCCGTGCGGCACGGCAATGCCATGACCCAATCCCGTGCTCAATTTTCGCTCGCGCTCGATCACCGCTTCGCGCACCTGCGACCGGTCGAGCAGTAAACCGGCATGGTCCATTGCAGTGATCAATTCGTCAATGACTGCTTGTTTACTCTGACCGTTTAAGCCCACAACAACCGTTTCCGGACGAAGAAAAGCCGAGAGTTTAATTTTTTCCAATGAATGTGTTCCTGATAAACTTTCCGGGAGTATAATATTTTCAGATTCGAACATGATAATTTCCTGCAAAGGTATATAAACCGGTTTTCAAATTCAATTGTTTACTCGCCGGTCATATACGCGCGGCCATCCTGAAAGTTACTCCATCACCGGAGGATTGTAATAAGCGATGCCGCCGTCATGCTTTAAAATTTTTTGCAGAAGATCCTGGGTTAAACGATGATCGGAGGGATGAAATTGGTTGCCATTGACGATCAAAACCGGCGACCATGCGAAATGCAGAAAAAACTGATTGAATTCATCGTTAAGGCTTTGGATATAACCGGCGTCGATTGCATGTTTGCCGCGCAAGCCGTAATTCGTGGCCAGTTTATCGATGACCGTTTCGGGATTACTCTGCAAATAAATCACCATGTCAGGAATCGGCAATTCTTTTTCCATCGAATCGAGCAGCGCTTCATACACCTGCAGGTCGCCGGAATCTAATTTCAGATTCGCGTAAATGCGATCGGTATAAAACAAATAATCCGTCACGACGCGTTCATAAAAAATTTCCGTCTGCCGCAATTGCCGCTGCTGTTTATAACGATCGATCAGGCGCAGGATATGTTTTTTAAAAAGAAAATCTTTCGGATCCGAGCTTTGGAAATCAATCATCGGCGTGACGGCATTTTCTTCGAGCATGGATTCGGCGTGCATGGCCGAGGATAATGCTTTGGCCAGCGCCGTGTTATCCCGTTTGACGATGCCGTCCACGGCGATAAATTTTATGTCGTCTCGATGTGCCAAATTCCGTCATTGCTCCTTTTAGGATAATTTTTTCACGGCATGCGTATCGGGAGACCGGCGTAACAATTCGCGAATGGTTTTTTTATGAACGGGACATTGGAAATCCGGCGCAATATCGGCTAACGGCGCCAGGACGAAATTTCGTTCGGCGTACCGAGGATGCGGTATGATCAGCGATTCAGAATTAATAATCCGGTCGTCAAAAAAAATAATGTCGATATCGATCGTGCGCGGCCCCCAAACGGTCCGGCGTTCGCGGCCGAGTTGTTTCTCGATGGACAATAACCGCTGATGCAGCGGCTCCGGTTCATCCTCCGTTTCGATCAGCGCGGCGCAATTGAGAAAATCGTACTGCGCTTCATTCCCCACCGGCGCCGTTTCATACAACGGCGAAACGATTTTGACGCCGCCGGTCATCGCAAGCGCGCGATCCAAAAAATTTTCCCGGTCGCCGATATTGGAACCCAAGCTAAGATACACGGAATGTACGGATGAAACGCTCATCATCGCCGCCGCGTGATTTCAACTTCGACGTGATCGAGAGAACCTTTGATCGGCACGCTCGGCTTGCGCACACGCACCGTGACTTCCTCGACGGCAAAGGCCGCTAAAATCTTCCCGGCAATGTTTTCCGCAACGGCTTCGATCAGGTAATATTTTTTTTCGGTAACGACTTCGATAATTTTATTATAAACTTTTTCATAATCGATTGAAAGATCGAGTTTATCGGCTTGAGCGGCATGCGAAAAATCCAGGCCCATTTCGACGTCGATTTCAAATCGCTGCCCCAGCCGGCGTTCCTCCTCGATCGCGCCGTGGTGCGCGTACACGATCATGTGCGTGAGTTTGATTTTATCCAATGGTTTCAATTGATTTCTCCGTAATAAACTTTGTTTTTTTGCCGACTCAACCTCTCGATTCATGCAGAGTCCCGATTGATCGGGACGAAGCATCTGTAAACAGTATCTTATTAAATGCTTTTACAGATTCCTTCCCAACGCGTCGGGAAGGCATGACGTCAATTAAAGCATTTCATTTTTACAAAATTCGCCGATTCGCTGCACAGCTTCTGCAAGTCGCGCCTCGGTTGCCGTCAAAGCAATTCGGAAATAATTCGTGCAAGCCGTTCCCAGTCCTGCGCCCGGCGTCACCACCACGCCTTTTGTATTGACTAACTTAATGGCGAAATCCATTGAATTCATCCCTTCCGGCAGTTCCGCCCAGACATAAATCGTTGCTGATGGAATGTCCGCTCGGATCGGAGTTTTGTTCAATCCTCCGATCACGGCGTCGCGGCGTTTTTTATACAATTCGATCATTGGCGCCGACAATTCCTCCACGTGATCGAGCGCAAACGCCGCCGCTTCCTGGATTCCCAAAAAAAGCCCGGTATCGATATTCGTTTTGATTCGATTAAGTCCGGCAATGAGCGATGTTTCGCCGGCGGCAAATCCGGCGCGCCAGCCGGTCATGTTGAACGTTTTGGAAAGTGAATGAAATTCGATTCCGATTTCCGATGCGCCTTCGGCCTGTAGAAAACTCGTCGGCGCTTGTTCGAAAAACAATTCCTGATACGCCGCGTCGTGCGCGCCGATGATACTATGCGTTTTACAGAATCGCCCGATTTTATTGAAATATTCTAAGTCGGCCGGAGCCGTCGTCGGATTATTGGGATAATTAAAGAAAATCAGCCGGGCTTTCGTGCGAACCGGATCCGGAATGGCGTCGATGTCCATTAAAAATTTATTTTTTTTCAATAACGGAAGCCGGTGCAATTCTGCGTCCGCAAGAGCCGTTCCGGTCACATAAGCCGGATAACCCGGATCGGGCGATAAAACGACGTCGCCGGGATTAACAAATGCAATCGGAAAATGAGCCAGCCCTTCTTTCGTGCCGATGAGCGGAATGATATTGTTTACCGGATCGAGTTGAACGGTATATCGGCGTTTTAAAAACCGTACGATCGCCTCGCGGTAATGCATCGAGCCGGCTTGGTACGGATAGCGGTGGTTGGTCGGATTTTTCAAAGCCTGCGCCAGCGCATCGATGATAGGCTGAGGCGTAGGAATATCGGGATCGCCGACGCCCAGATCGATCACATCTTGACCGCGCGCAACCGCTTCGCGTTTTAACCGATCGACCTCGGCGAATAAATGCGGCGGAATTTTTTCAAAACGTTTGGCTAATGGAAACATCGGGTCAACTCCAAAAAAAGGCCGCGTAATATATCAATATGCGGCAAGCAATTCAAGGTGACATTTTGATAGGCGCTGAATTGACATTAAGCCCGCGAATCACGCGAAACAAATTCATAGCACACAGTATACGCGGATGAAACGGAATGCCACTGATCAATTCAAATTAAAAATCTGTGAATTCCGTCGAATCCGTGTCCTCCGTGTGCCATTCAGCCCCACGAATCACGGCGAAAGAACCTTAATATAAATCCACATTCCGCAATAGGCAAAATACCTCTTGACCAATAGATAATATTTTTTTAATATGCCCGCAACATTCCTGCATTATATTAATAATCTGAAATCGCTTTCCATTTCCTAAACTAAATCCTCTTAAATAACCTAAAACCATGGAGAACCAACATGATGAGTAGCTTCTACCTGTCAAGTTTGTTCCGCAAATGGGCGGCCAAGTTAAGCATGATAACCTTGTTGGTTATCACAGCGGCTTCCGTTCATGCCCAGGGCGTCACGACGGCGTCATTCAGCGGAACGATCAAAGATAACAACGGCCAACCGGTGTACGGCGCCAACGTTATTGCGAAACATGAACCTTCCGGAACGGTATTCGGAGCGGCCTCCCGCGCTGACGGGCGTTACAACATCCCCGCTGTCCGCGTCGGCGGCCCTTACACGATCCGTGTGGAATTTATCGGCTTTAAAGCTGAAGCCGTTGAAAACATTACCGTGGCACTCGGCCAAGACCGGCGTGTCGATTTTACTATGATCGAAGAAGCGGTTGCATTGGAAGAGGTGGCGATTGTTGCGGAACGTAATGCAGTTATCAATGAAAGCCGCACCGGAGCCTCTAAAACGGTATCCAATACTGAAGTCATGAACTTGCCTACCATCGGGCGTAGTTTTGATGATTTTACTCGTCTTTCTCCTCAATTTGCAGGCAATCAAGCGGCAGGCCGTAACAACCGTTATAATACTATTTTGATCGACGGCGCCGACATC
>JABWBZ010000287.1 GCA_013359335.1 bacterium | reverse complement strand
ATCATTCAATCTCAGTCTCAGCGGCAAGAACGGAGCTATTCTAAAAGTTTCGGACAATCCTGCAGAAACTTCGAAACAATGGGCTGAATTGCCCCCGGTATGGATTGCGCGCACGATTGCCAATCCCGTTTCGGGGAGCGATGTTTTGGCGCGTGTAGACATGAGCCGCGTATCCAACCTGATCCGCATGCGGAAGGACATTCCACTCATTACATCGCTGAAATCGGGTGCATCCAAGTCCATTGCCGTTTCAGCATACGGTTTATGGAAGACGCAATTTATCATGAATGGACTTGGCCGAACGAATGAAGCATACCAGAGCTTTATTCAAAATGCTGTCCGATGGTTATCGACAAAAGACGACAATAAACAAGTAATCATTACGCCGTCCAAACAATTGTACCGTAATGGCGAAAAAATTCTTTTTTCGGCGCAGGTGTATGACGAACAGTTGCACGCGGTGAGCGATGCCGAGGTTAAATTAAAAATCACATCCGGAAGCGGGACGACCGATCTTCAATTGGATCCGATCGGGAATGGCCGCTACGAAGGCTCGATCAACGGTTTAAATGCCGGCGATTATACTTATTCAGGTGACGCGGTCCGTAATGAAACGTTACTTGGAACCGATAAGGGAAAATTATCGGTTGAAAATTACAGTATCGAACTGATCCAAACGGCAATGAATGAAAAACTTCTCAGAGGTATCGCTCAGGAAAGCGGCGGTGTATATTATTCTCCGGCTCAATTCGCGGATATCATGCAGCGCATGAATTTCAATCCGCTGGTTTATGAGAAAAATGAAGAAATGGAATTGTGGAATAAAACATTATGGTTGTTTTTGTTTGCTGGACTTGTTTCGATAGAATGGTTTGTACGAAAACGAAGCGGTATGATGTAAAGGTTTCAGGAACTCCCGACCCTTAAAAAAATAAACCTCAGCAAACTTTACTGAGGTTGATGTCGGGGTGGGGAGATTTTCCGCCGTAGGCGGATCAGCCTTTGGCTGAGAACTCCCGACCGCCTAAAAAAAATAAACCTCAGCAAAACTTTACTGAGGTTGATGTCGGGTGGTGAGATTTTCCGCCGTGGGCGGATCAGCCTTTGGCTGAGAACTCCCGACCGCTTAAAAAAAATAACCTCAGCAAAACTTTACTGAGGTTGATGTCGGGGTGGGGAGATTTGAACTCCCGACCTCTCGGTCCCGAACCGAGCGCGCTAACCGGGCTGCGCTACACCCCGTTATCCAAAGCGGCGCTAATATATAACTTTTTTCCTAATATGAAAATCTTTTTTTAGGAAATTTCGACTTCAAATGTTTCAATAACCTGATTGGCCAGAAGGCTTTGGCACATCGACGTAGCGGTTTCCATGGCGGCGTTTTTAGAAGCAGCGTCCAATTTGATTTCGATAAATTTGCCGATTCTCGTTTCGTCGATGCCTTTGAAACCCAAAGTTTCTAGGGAGTGCATGACGGCCTTGCCTTGCGGATCCAAAACGCCGGGCTTTGGCATGATTTTAATTTTTGCGGTAAACATCATAGGTAAGCAACGGTTAATGGTTTATCAATTCAGTTTCATTGAATTCCAAGTATGCCGTTTCGTATGGCAATTTCTTTCGGGCTTGCGTTAGGATTTTCAGTCAAAATCACATCAGGCACCGTGCCCGGTAAAATCGGTCCTTTCAAATCCATTGATTTTCCATCCCGTTCAATGGTCATGCGAATGGTTTCGCCGACCTTCATTTTGTCGATATCGGATAGAAACGAACGGACGGAATCCGCGTCGCCCGGAACGATTTTGCGATTGATGGAGCGGATAATGTCGCCGTTTTGCAGTTTCAGGGACGACGCAGTTGAATTTCCGGATACGCTCGAAACAAATAATTGGCTGTCGTCGTCGATATCGAGGTACCAGCCCAAATAAGGCCGGAAATGAACTTCGTATAACAACCCCGCTTTTTTGAAATAATCTTTATTCGGCATTTCATTGGTCCCGGCGATATATTTTTTATAAAATGATTTTACATCGATTCCCGTGGCATCTTTGACAACTTGTGTCAATTGCCGGTCGTCGTAGCCTTTTTTATTGTGCGCGAAAGCCGTATTACAATAACGCACAACATCGTCGAGCGATTTTTGATTTTGTGATCGGTCGCGGAGTTCGATATCCAAAAACAATCCGACCAGGGCGCCTTTCGTATAAATAACCGGCGCTACGCCGACTTCATACGCTCTCAAACTCAAAGTTTCGAGATTATCTTTGAAATTTTCCTGCGCGATAGTCCGCATTTCATGATACAAATAAGCCGGCGGCAATATACCGGCACGTACCAGCGTAAGCTTTGCATAATATTCCGTTACGCCTTCGATGAACCACATGCCCTGAATTTTGATCGGCTCCTGGTATTGAAAAGGAAATAACCGGGAGGAATAAATCCGTTTTGGATTCCAGAGATGGAAAAACTCGTGCGCGATTACGCGGCTGTAAAAGCCCGGTCGGATCTGGTTTTGATTGATCGGTGGCGTGACGTAATAGGCGGACGACGACGCATGTTCAAGGGCGCCAAAACGTTTTCCCGATGTAAAAAAATTAAACAAAAACATATATCGCGAAAAAGGCGCCTCGCCGAAAAAATTGGTCTGATATTCGATAATAGGTTTTGAAATGGTTATAATCGAATCCATCGCAACCGGCGTTTCGGAATTGACGATCATAACATAGCGGGCCTGATTGACATCAAAATCATAACGGCGAATGCGTTGTCCGCCGGCAATGACCGGCGAATCGATCAATTCATCGTAACTCACGGCCTCGAAAGCAGAAGCGCCGGCCGAATCGAGCGAACACCAGACGTTCCAATCTTTCGGTAATCGGTAAGTCACACGGTATTTCTGTGTTTTCTGATCTTTGAAATAACCAAACATCGTCGGACCGTTGAAGAAAAAATAATCGGCGGCCATTTCGTTGAGCGTCGTCGGAAGCGTCTCCAGGCTATCTTCGGGAATATCATGCGCGACGTATGAAACCTTGGCAATGTTTGAAGGCGTTGTCTTGGAAGGCGTCATAATGTACCACTCCCCCCAATTTTTTCGAAGTACTTTCAGCGGCAAGCCATTTTCGTCGAACGCCACGAGGCTGTCGACCCACTTGCCGAAATGGCACATGCGGTAACTTCCGGGAGACCATGCCGGAATGTAAAAACTTTGATTGGCCGGAATCGGCTGCATCGTAAGCGTCACATGCCATTTTTCGGCGGTTGGATCATCGACGCGTACCGTGTAATGAAACGGAATGTCTTGCGCAACCATTGTACCTGCGATCCAACATAACCAGATTAAATTTTTCATACAAAACCTTGAGTTAAAATAGGATTTGAGGATGGCTTGGATAGAGTCCATCGTCAGGCGTCATTTCAAACGCGAAAAAGCTTTTTCATAGATTTTGGTAACCTGCGGAATAACGTTATTCCAACTTACATCCGTGCGCATGGCATTGAAAACTAGCGATTGCCATTTCTCCGTTTCTTTGTACAATTCGAGAGCCTCTTCGATTTTTTTCACCAACTCTTTTTCGTCGGTAAAAATTAACGCCTCGCCGCCGCCTGATTTGGGCTTGATTCCTTCGAAGGCGTGGCTGCATTCACGGTCTTTGGAAACCAGCGGAATGGTTCCGTAGTGAATACCGTTTAAATAGTGAATATCGAGCTGGTCTTCGGATACGGGAGTATAGAACATATCGCACAAAGTATAAAAGGCGTGGCGGAATTGGTCTTCCGGGTCAGCGAGCGTATGGATCGTTTGCCGGTCGTTTTTTGCGATCTGATTTTTAAGAGCTGGAATAGAGTTGGGGCTTTCATCCGCAACGAGTAAAACCTGCAGCGGTATATCTTTAATGGCTTTAAGAACATTAACAACTTCTTTGAATTGGTAGCGAATGTTCTCGCACAATATGCCGAGAATCATTTGTTCGGATGAAAAATTAATGCGTTTGTTTTCCAAAATAGTTTCGCGATTGGCTTTCCGGCGTTCGTACTTCTCAATGGAATAAGGTTTGAAAAGCGAGCTGTTATTGGCAGGATTCCAGAGATTATGATCGCCGCCGAACGGCAGGTCGTAAAGATTTTTTGCGACGGCGACAATGTGTTCGAAATCGTCTTTCGGTTTGGAAAAAGATTTGATTTTTTTGAAAGTAGACGGAATGGTCACGGCATCGGAAAAGGCCATTCCTGTTTTGAGAAAGCTTAATTTATTTTTGTAGAAACATTTCTCCGGTTCGAGAAAACCTTTGGGCAATAATGTTTTTTCCAAAATCGATTTGTCGAAT
>JABWBZ010000286.1 GCA_013359335.1 bacterium | reverse complement strand
ATCAATAAAAAAGGTAAAACCGAAAAAAAAGAAGAAATACGCACTCATGTTAGCCTTGCTGCATCGGGTTCCAAAATACCGGCTGACATCGTTGCCTTAATAGAAAAAGACTTTACGGCTGATACCGATCTGGTAAGCCTCTTTATCGCCTATTCTGAAATTTATGATGAAAAAGCATTTCATGAAAAATATACAACGGATTATTGTTTATCCTGGATCCCGCTTGGCGGTTATTGCAAGATCAACGGAATGATCGATGAAAGCCTCGATCCGGACAGCATGAAAGAAGGCAACCCCAAGCCATGGGAATATCGCGCGAAACCAATCTGGCAGCGTATTGTTGTCATTACCGGCGGCGTGATTTTTAATTTTTTACTCGCGGGAATTGTTTTCGCCATGATGGCTTGGTTTAATGGTTTGCCGGATGTCGACAAATACAAAGATTATAAACTTGGGACCCAAATTGCATCCGTACTTCCCGATAGTCCGGCTGAAAAAGCGGGATTAAAATCCGGTGATAAAATCATTTCGATCAATAATCACAATGTGAACGAATGGAGAGAACTTGTCGAAATCATTCAGACCAGTCCTGAAAAACCGATTACCATCGAATGGCAACGCAACGGCGAATCGATGAAGACGGACATTACGCCGCGCCGCTCGAAAGTGCAAACGCTCGACGGAACGATGGAAGTCGGTCAGATCGGCATCGGCCCGTCACCATTGCCTGAATTCGTCCGTGAGGCTTCGCTCGGCGAAGCCGTCGTCTGGGGTTTCGGCAATATGGCATTTATGACAGGCTACATGCTCAAAAGCATTAAACAAATGATCGTCGGCGAAGCATCATTCAAAGAATCGATGGGCGGGCCGGTCGCAATTTTCAGAATGGCCGGTGAAGTCAAACAGCAGCAAGGCTGGGAAGGCATCTGGAATTTCATGGCGCTGTTGAGCATCAGCCTGGCGGTATTCAACCTCTTCCCTATTCCGGCGCTGGACGGCGGCCATTTAGTATTTCTCATTATCGAAGGAATTATTCGCCGGCCATTGTCTGTCAAAGTTAAATTGTACACACAACAAATCGGTATGGCATTGTTACTGACATTCATTGCCTACGTTATTTTCAACGACATTACGCGATGGACATCGAGTATGTGATGTGGGTATCAAATATTAAAAATTGAAAAATCAAAATGAGCGATACCATAACGTTCATTTTGATTTTTTTTACTATGGATCCTTCCTGAGAACTAAAACAACTCCGACCCCATCCAGGAATTACATGTCAATTTTCGGAAAAAAATTCGAACATATTTTTTTTGATTGCGACAGCACACTATCCGCCATGGAAGGCATTGACGAATTAGCCGCTCTCAAAAACAAAAAAACGGAAATTGCCGCTACTACCAATCTGGCCATGAATGGCGATTTGGATTTTTTGACTGCGCTGCAACGGCGGTTGGAAGTTATCCGCCCATCTCGATCCGATTTGCGTCATATTGGTGGATTATATATTCAAAAAATAACTCCGCACGCCGTTGAAACGATTCGTCAATTGCACGGCGACGGAAAAAAAGTTTACATCGTCAGCGGCGGATTTTTGGAATCGATTGTACCATTGGCCGAACGCCTCGGCATTGCTTCGGATCGAATATTTGCCAATGAGATTTATTTCAATTCGGATGGCCATTATTCGGGATTCAACGAAACCCTGCATACCGCAAAATCTCATGGAAAAAAAATGATCGCCGAAACTTTTCAAGGATTGAAAGCTTTTATCGGCGACGGTGCAAGCGATCTGGAAGCCAAAGACGCGGTTGATCTGATGATCGGATTTTGCGGCGTCGCCCGCAGAAAAATTATCGATGAAAATGCCGACGTCGTTATTTATGAGAACGATCTTTCCGTGTTGATTTCTATCCTAAACTCTATTGAAAATCATCATCAAACAGAACTAATCTCTCTTCCCGTCAAGCTCAATCATCCCGAATTGCGAGCGAATTCCTGACTTTTATCATGTTTATTTACATAGTTTTGTAAAATTCGTGTAAAAGCTGGATTCGATCATTGACAAAATTATAATATCACTTATTTTAGCAGTGATAATGTTGCTAAGTTGAACTTAAATCAAACGGCGTATGAATATTATCGCAATCGGCATCAATCACCGTACAGCCCCGATCGAAGTCAGGGAGAAATTTTGTTTTTCTCATGACGAAAGCCGTGAAGCTTTGCGGATGTTAAAACAAAACTTTTTTAATGAATGCCTGATCATTTCGACGTGCAACCGGACGGAAGTTTACGGCAGCTACGCGGCGCTTTGTCCGGTCAATCCACTGCCCGTTCAACGAATTATCGGACAATTGATCGCGCTGAAATCGGCCGATGCGTACGTTCGTACCGATCATTTTTATATTCTCGAAGCGGATCAGGCCGTGTCGCATTTATTTGCTGTCGCATCCGGTATCGATTCGATGGTCGTCGGTGATATTCAGATAACCAACCAAGTCAAGGAAGCATGCCGGATCGCTCAGGAAGAAGGCACGCTCGGCAGCCAATTCAATCGCCTGACTCAACAAGCTTTTCACGCCGGCAAACGCGCCCGGTTTGAAACGCACATTTCCGAAGGCGCCGTTTCAGTAAGTTATGCCGCCGTCAATTTAGCCGAAAACAATTTCAGCAATCTTTCAGAACGTTCGGCGCTCCTTATCGGCGCCGGCGAAACGAGCAAATTAACCGCGAAACATTTATCGGGAAAATCTATTGGAAAATTATTGATCGCCAACCGCACGTTGTCGCATGCGCAGGAATTGACTCAGATCGTCGGCGGAACGGCCATTGAAATGAATCATATTCAAGATTTTCTCAACGGCGTAGATATCATTATTTCGTCAGTCGATACGCATCAATATATTTTGACAAAATCACAAATCGAGCAAGCGATGATAACCCGTCATCACCGCCCGCTTTTGATGATCGACATCGGCGTCCCGAGAAATATCGATCCCACAGTCGCGGAAATTGACTCCGTTTCATTGCATGACATGGACGCATTGTCCAAGACGATCGACGCGAATATGGAGCTGCGTAAAGCGGATATCCCTAGAATCCAAGGCATTATTCAGGAAGAACTGGCTGAATACCAGAAATGGTATTTATCGCTTAATGTCAGTCCGTTGATTCATGACCTGCATTATCATTTCGAGCAAGTTCGTCAGGATGAAATCGGGAAGTTTGCGAATCGTTTCGGAGAAGACGACCGCGAATTAGTCGACATGATTACCAAACGGATTATCGGGAAATTGCTTCATCATCCCACGGTATGTTTGAAAAACGGGTTTGGCGATGATGACAGCGATCAGTACAGAAATTTGTATGTCGTACGGAGTCTGTTCGGGTTGCAGGAAAATACGCATTAGTTTAATTTGTAATTTTAAATATCGGGACGATCCATGAAAGACCACATCATCATCGGCACCCGCGGAAGCGCGCTGGCGCTTTGGCAGACTCAATGGGTCACCGCTGCGCTCCAAAAACTTTATCCCAAACTTGTCATCACGCAGACCGTCATTAAAACGACGGGCGATAAAATCCTCGATTCTCCCCTTTCTAAAATCGGCGACAAAGGACTCTTCACCAAAGAACTCGAAAAAGCCATGTTGGACGGTAAAATCGATTTGGCCGTTCACAGTTTAAAAGACGTACCAACCGTCATTCCCGATGGATTGATGCTTGGCGCGATCGCCGAACGTGACGATGTTCGCGATGTTTTCGTTTCTCATCCGAAAAAAAAATATTCAAATTTGGATGCTGTGCCCTCCGGCGGAACGATTGCCACGGGAAGCCTGCGGCGTAAATGTCAATTACTCGCCTATCGTCCTGATTTGAACATCGCCGATATTCGCGGCAATCTTCAAACGCGAAAGGAAAAGCTCGACGCATCGGATTGGGACGGAATGTTACTCGCCAAAGCGGGCGTGACAAGGCTTGGCTGGGATTCATTGATCGCGCAAATTATCGATACGACGATCATGTTGCCGGCGGTGGGACAAGGCGCGCTCGCTATCGAAATCAGAAAAAATGATCAAGCCGTTGCCGAAATGATCGAGCCATTGAATCACCATGAAACGTGCTTGGCCACATTGTCTGAACGATCATTATTGAGGCATCTTGAAGGCGGCTGTCAAATTCCCATTGGCGCGTACGCCCGCGTTGTAAATGGCAATTTGATTCTCGATGCCGTTGTAGGGGCGCTTGACGGCAAAACGATTATTCGCAATTCAATTTCCGGCAATACTTCGGATGCCGAAGCGCTGGGAATTCAATTAG
>JABWBZ010000019.1 GCA_013359335.1 bacterium | reverse complement strand
CGTCTGTAGGAAAGCGTAGACCAGATTGACTTCTCAACCACCACCCCTAACCTTTATTAAAAAGGAAAGAAACTGTTTCCGGATGTGTTCGACTCATTCCGCAATATTCGGTCATTCGCGATCTTTGTGTAGCAGAGAATTCAGCGTCGTCAGCAGCGTCAGCGTCGTGTACGGTTTTTGCAAAAAAGCGTAAAGTTCCGACTCGAGGTTTTTATCGAGTGAACGTGACGCCTGCAATCCGCTGACGCCGATGATGGCGATGTCGGGATCGATTTTCTTGAGTGCGCGCATCGTCGACGGGCCGTCCATGATCGGCATGGACATGTCGAGGATGACGGCTTTGATCATCGAACGGTTCTGCGCAAATAGGCCGACGGCTTCGGCGCCGTCATTGGCGGTGAGCACGTGGTAGCCGTAACCGTCAAGCGTGGTGCGGGTGATTTCCCGGACGGACGCGTTGTCCTCGGCGACGAGCAGCCACTCGCCGCGGCCGCCCGGCCATTCCGATTGTACCACGGCGGGCTGCTTTTCATTCTCCGCCAGGATCGCCGGGATGTAGATTTTAAACGTCGTTCCTTTCCCGGGTTCGGACGTCAGCGTAATAAATCCGTCGTGGCCTTTGACGATATTGAAAACCGTCGCGAGGCCGAGACCGGTGCCCTGCCCGGGTTCTTTCGTCGTGAAAAAGGGATCGAATATTTTTTCTTTGATCGAATCGGGAATGCCGATGCCCGAGTCGGCGACGCTGATGATAATGTAAGGACCGGTTTTAGCGTCGATGTGAATCTGAGCGTAATGTTCGTCGATAAATAGCTCGCCCGTTTCGATCGTCAATGTCCCGCCGTTGGGCATCGCGTCGCGCGCATTCACGCACAGATTCATCAAAACCTGGTGCAATTGGGTGGAATTGGCATTGACTAACGGCAGTTCTTTAGGTTCGATGACCCGGACGTCGATATTTTTCGGAAAAGTTTTGTCGAGAATTTTGTAAACGTCTTTGACCAAATAACGTACCTGCACGAGCGTACGTTCGCCTTCCATGCCGCGCCCGAATGAGAGCACCTGCTTGATCAGGTTGGCGCCCTGTTCCGCGCTGGCCTGAACGGTTTGCAGTAAATTCCGTCCTTCTTCGTCCGTGACTTTTTTACTGAGGATATGCGAAGCGAGCATGATGGGCATGAGCATGTTATTGAGATCGTGGGCTATACCGCTGGCGAGCGTGCCGATACTTTCCAGCCGCTGTGCGCGGAGAAATTGCGCCTCGAGTTTACGCTGCTCGGTCACGTTCGTGCTGACGGTCAGGATCGTATGCTGATTACGCGCCCCGTCTTTGATCAGCGTCCAACGGCTGTCGACGAGAATTTCTCCTCCGGATTTGGTCTGCAATTTCACTTCGCCCTGCCAATGGCCTTTTTCGAGGAGTTCGTTGTAAACATTTTGATGAAATTTTTCTTTACCGCGCAACTGCATTTGAAAAGCATTTTTCCCGATCGCTTCTTTGGCCGTCCAGCCAAGAAGTGTTTCCGCGGCCTGGTTCCAGAAAAGAATTTCTCCATCGGGATGACGCAACGTAATAATGTCACGCGTCAGGTTGAGCAGGTCGGCTTGCTCGCGGATTTGTTCTTCAGCGCGTTTTCTTCCGCTGATGTCGCGAACGATTCCGAGCACGCCCTTGACCGCGCCGTGTTCGTACAATGGTACCGCCGTAAATTCTACGAAGATATAATTACCGTTTTTCCTCAAGAGCCGGATTTCAGACGGCGGAATAGTCGCACCTTTCATGACTTTTCGGACCAATTCATGCAAATAAGCATAATCGATACGATGGATGATTTCGGAAAAGTGCCGGCCGATCCACTCAGCGGGCTCGAATCCCGTCAGTATTTTGAATGCGGGGTTCAGCGACGTAGCATGGCCTTTGGCGTCCAGCGTGTACACCATGTCGGTCGAATTGACGAACAGATTCCGGTAACGCGTTTCGCTTTCTTTCAAAGCCGTCAGCGCGGCGTTTTTTTCGCGCAGCGTGTCGCGTTTTTCCAAAGCATTGTAAATGGCGCTGTTGAGGCGGACGAGATTATTTTTCAGGATATAATCTTCCGCGCCGGCTTTGAGACATTCGACGGCGGTTTCGTCGCTTTGCGTGCCAGTGACAAGAATCAACGGCGTGTCCAATCCACGCGACTTCAGTATTTTCAAAGCGTCGAGCGCGGTGAATTGAGGCAAATTGTAATCGGATAAAATAAGGTCGGGAGCAAAATTGGTCAGTTCCTTCTCAAAATCGGAAGGATTGTCCACGGTGCGGATGTCCAGCGGTATTTCCGATTTTTTCAATTGGTGTTTGACCAATTCCAAATCGGCTGGGAAATCTTCAAGTATCAAAATACGAACGGGTGTATTCATATCCTCCCCCAAAAAAAATCTATGGTTGAACTACGGACGAACTTGATTGAGTAAAAGCCAGTATAAACCAATGTCGGCGACGGCTTTCATAAATTTTTCGAAATCGACCGGTTTGACGATATACGAATTGATGCCCAGCCGGTAAGTTTCGACGATGTCGCGCTCTTCTTTAGACGATGTCAGAACGACGACGGGAATTTTTCTTGTACGTTCATCGGACTTAACCGCTTTCAAAACTTCGATCCCGTCGACTTTGGGAAGTTTTAAATCCAGTAGAATGACTTTAAGGCTGTTATTGACGGGTTTCTCTGCATGTGCTCCTTTTCCGAAGATATAATCCAATGCTTCAGCGCCGTCAGCGGCCGTATATATATGATTGGCCAGATGCTGCTTTTTAAGAGCGCGTAACGTGAGTTCCTGATCGTGGGGATTGTCTTCCACGAGCAAAATTTCGACTTCATTAAGAGGATTCATAACTTTCCTTTCTCTTACTGCAAGGCAGAGCCGCGATGTTTTATCGAGATGATAGAGAAAAATAAAAAACCGAATTCTTATTGATCGTACTTTCCGCCCAGACGCGACCGCCGTGTTTTTCGATGATACGATGCACGATCGCCAGGCCGACGCCGGTTCCTTCGAATTCATGAGAACTATGGAGACGTTGAAAAACCCCGAACAGCTTGTGGGTGTAAGACGGGTCGAAACCCACGCCATTGTCACGCACATAATATACGCATTCACCGTCGCGTTGGAAAGCGCCAATTTCGACGACCGGGCGGTCGCGCGTGCGGCTGAATTTGAACGCGTTGCCAATCAGGTTGGTCCACACCTGCTTCAGCATTGCGGCGTCGCCCCGGGCATCGGGCAGCGGATCGATCCGCAGTTCCGAATTTTCATAACGCGGATCGTGCCGGATAAACCAGAATCCTACGCTTTCAGCGAGCGTATACATAGGAATGTTGCTGATTTCGATAGCCTGCCGGCTAAGACGCGCGAACGTCAGCAAGTCGTCGATCAACGAACTCATCTGATGAACGTTGGTCGAAATAACTTTGAGCAGCCGTTTGGCTTCCGCATCGAGATGATCGTGATGATCTTCCATGAGAATATTGGCGAATCCTTCGATGGCGCGAAGCGGCGCGCGGAGGTCGTGCGATACCGTATAACTGAACGATTCCAGGTCTTTATTGGCGAGCATGAGTTCGGACGTACGTTCCGTGACGCGCTGTTCCAATTCTTCGTTGAACCGGCGAATAGCTTCTTCCTGCTGCTTACGTACGGTCTCATCGCGTAAAATGACGGTATAAAATTTCATTCCGCTGATGGCGACCTGCGAAATGGAAGCTTCGATTGGAAATTCTTCGCCGTTGGTCCGTAAACCGCTGATCTCGCCCAAAGCGCCCATGTGGCGGCTCGTCACGCCGGTGTCACCGAATTTATTTATGTGTTTTTGGTGCGAATTCCGAAAGCGGTGCGGAATAAAACGTTCCACCGGCTGTCCGATGGCTTCGTCACGGGTACACATAAACATTTTTTGAGCGGCGGAGTTGAAAAGAATAATGCGTTGATCTTGATCGATGGTAATGATGGCATCCATTGCGGACTCGATGATCGCAGCAATTTGCGTTCGGTTGTCGTTGAGTTCGCGGACAATTTGTTGTTTTTCCGTGACGTCGTTGGCCAATACCAAACGTGAGGGCCTTCCTTCAAATTCAAGCGATTCGGATATGATTTCAACCTGAATCAACGTGCCGTCCTTTTTACGGTGGCGCCAGATTCCCGAATGATGCAATTCGTCGCGGCCGGTAGTTTCAAGATAATGGGTGAGTTTACCCATATCTTCAGCAGGCCGTATATCCCGGATAGTCATCGAAAGAAATTCTTTGCGCGAATAACCGTATGTCTGAACGGCCGCCGGATTGACGGCTAAAAATCGCAGAGATTCCGAATCGAATACCCACATCGGAAGCGGATTGCTGTCGAAGAGCAACCGGTAGCGCGTTTCGGATTCACGAAGCTTAGATTGAGCCTGCAGCAATTGCCGCACATCTCGTCGTAGCAAGGCATACAACAGCAGGCTTGTAATAACGATAAAAGAAAGGCCTTTGAGTATCGATAATTGAAAAAATGATGGCAGGTGAAATTGCTCCAACACAAGATCGGAAAAGACGATCCATGCGGATCCGAATACCGCGTAGATCAGAACTACGCGCAAAGACAAAATCCGCGACACCCATTGATGAGACTCGAAGCGCTTCATTACTTTTGCCCTGCTTTAAATCATTGCTAAAAGAATGCGCCGTCAATTCATACTGTTAACTGTTCAACATACCGGCTGCTTGGCTGCTTCAGAATAGAGAAATGAAAAAAATATAGCTAAGAACCATTCGGATGTTTTAAAGATACAAAAAATCGTCAGCGATGTAAATTTTTTTCTTTGAGCAGTCCATTCAATGTTTTGGCCAATTCATCGGCATTGTACGGTTTTGGCAGCACATCGCTGAATCCGTATTCTTTGTAACGTCCCATGACGGGATCGTTGGAATAGCCGCTGGAGACGACGGCTCTCACGTTCGGATCGATACCGATCAGCTGTTTGATGGTTTCCTTTCCGCTCATGCCGCCGGGGATGGTGAGATCCATAATGACGGCGTCAAAAGGTTCCCCGCGGTCGCGGAAGGAACGGTAGGCGGCGACCGCTTCACTGCCGTCGGCGACTTCCCAAACGGTGAAGCCCAGATATTTCAACATGTCGCCGAGCATCCGCCGCACGGCGGCTTCATCGTCCATGATCAGGATGCGGCCGTGATGATTGGCGTCCGGCGTCTCCTTGTCTGTGGCCATTTCCGGGTGATGATCGGAAGCGGGAAGATAGATGTAAAACGTCGTCCCGCTCATCCACTTGGACTCGACGGCGATCAAGCCGTCGTGGTTTTTGACAATGGAATAACTTGTAGCGAGACCGAGCCCGCTGCCGCCGGATTTAGTCGTAAAATACGGATCGAATATTTTTTGTAAATGTTCTTCGCGAATGCCCATTCCTTGGTCTCGAATGGAAATTTTGACGTACCGCCCGGGCCGCAGGCCGAGATGATGATCGGACGTGTGCGCTTTGATCGTAATATTTTCGGCGTTCAGGCGGATGACGCCGCCGTTGGGCATCGCCTGCTGTGCGTTGAGGATGAGATTATGAATGACGCGGCTCATCTGTCCCGCATCGATATCAACCTGCCACAAATTGTCCGACAAATTCAGATCGCAGCGCACATTGGAGCCGGTCGAGGCGAAGGCGGCGGATTCCTTAAGAAGATCGCGGAGATTGGCAGTTTTACGGACGGGCGCTCCGCCTCTTGAGAACGTCAGCAATTGCTGCGTCAGATCTTTTGCGCGTAGGGAAGCTTTTTCCGCCGAGGTAAGAATGTCGAGGAGCTTTTCTTTAGGTTCCTGGCTTAATCGCATCTTGGCAAGAGAAAGATTGCCGATGATCGCCGCGAGAATATTATTGAAATCATGCGCGATGCCGCCGGCCAAAATGCCGATCGATTCGATTTTACGCGCATTTAAAACTTCATTTTCCATCTTTCGTTGCAGCGACGTGTCTTTGAATACAATAATGACGCCGATGATCCGGTTGAACTCGTCACGGATCGGCGCAGCCGTATGCGCGATAAATTTTTCCTGATGCAGCTTATCTACCAAAACCGTATTCCCGGTGAGTTCGACGATATCGCCCATACGCAAGACGCGCGTTACCGGGCTCTCCAGCGGTGTGCGCGTACGCTCGTCCAGAATCGTCAAAACGGTTTCCACCGGTTGGCCAGCGGTTTCGGTTTGCGTAAATCCCGTTATCGCCTCAGCGACTGGATTGATGAGAAGCACGCGCCCTTCCGTATCCGTCGTGATGACGCCTTCGCCGATGGAACGCAGTGTGACCAAGAGACGTTCTTTTTCGGTGGCAAGCGCTTCGTCGGCTTTTTTACGCTCCGTCACGTCGTGAATAATGGAGTAGAGCAATTTCCGGCCTTTGATGGTGATGGGACTGGAGTGAATTTCGACAAACCGGATTTCGCCGGACTTGAGCCGGTGAGGAAAAATAAAAACGTTTTTCTTTTCTTCAACGGCCGTTTTGATCAATTGGTCAAGTTCGCTTTTAGGCAAGGTGTTGATCTGACTGACGGTCATGGTTTTAAGCTCGTTCATCGAATAGCCGTAGAATTTAGCCGCGGCGGAATTAGCGTCGACGATGCGCTGCGTCTCGGGGTCGACAAACCACTGCATGGCTTGATGCCGGTGAAACATTTCTTTGTAGCGTTCTTCCGTTTCACGCAATTCCTCGTCCGTTTTTTTTCGCGGCGTAATATCGCGGTAATTGATGACAATACCCTGCACGCTCGGATCAAGCATCAGGTTATTCGCCACGCCTTCCATCCACCGCCACGATTGATCTTTATGGCGCATGCGGAATTGGATCGACGTGGTGCGTCCAGGCTTTTCTAGCAGCAGTTTGAATTCGTTCATGGTGTACACCAGATCGTCCTGATGAATGAGTTCGAAAATATTGTTACCCACCATTTCTTTGAAAGTATACCCGATGACGCGCCGCGTCGATGAACTCGCGTACAAGACGATACCGTAGCGATTGACAAGAGCAATGGCGTCGGAGATATTTTCAACCAACGCGCGGAAATATTTCACGCTTTCCCGCAGCGCTTCTTCCGCGCGTTTGCGTTTGGTAATAATCCGGGCGACCGATAAGACGAATGGAGGAACAGAATCGGATTCATGAATCAAGCTCCACTGGGCTTCGACGTACCGTGCGCTCCGGTCTTTCAATATCAGCCGGTATTCGCAGCGCTGCAATTCGCCGGTAGCCAGCAATTCCTGAAAAATCGCTTTCACGTGTTCACGGTCTTCGGGATGGACTTCGTCGAAAAATTTATCGCTTTTCAGCGTGGGCATGTCGAGGAGAATTTTCTGATACGACGGGCTGGCGTAGGTGCGCCGCCCTTCAGCATCCATGATGGCAATAAGATCGGCGGAATTTTCTGAAATAATTTTAAGACGGCGTTCGGCTTCTTTTAATTTTTCCGATTCGTGCTGTTCCTGCGCGTCGGCTTCCTTTTTTTCTATGGACATGCGCAAAGCCGGAATCAAGCGGTGCAGTTTATTCCGGGCGACGTAGTCGTCGGCGCCTGCCCGCAGGCAAGCGATGGCTGCTTCTTCATCCGCCGGACCGGATGTCACAATGACCGGCATCAGCGGGCGTTGTTCTTTGGCCGCGTATATGGCGGGAAAGATCGTGTTTTCGGATAGAGCGTAGTCCAGTAAAACGGCGTCGGGTGCAAAATCCTGAAGCTCTTGCGTGAACTCTTCCGGCTGCTTGACCACCAATGACCAGAAAAGAAAGTCGCCTTTGCGGAGTTCCTGAATGATCGATTCCGCATCGTCAGTTGTATCGTCTAAAATAAGTACTCGAAGTTCTCGAGCCATGTAGTTCTCCGGCAATCCTCATAAAATGCGATAGGGAGTAAGAAGGCGTCGGGCGGCGCCTATAAGTCCGGGTCTAATGGCCGGAAGAAAATAAGCGTTATTCGTCACTATTTCAGAATAGCCCTCAACAAATTCAAAAACTCCCTTCCGTCGTTCTGAACCAATTTGTAATTGCGATAGGCGTTTTTGTACGTCGGATTGATATCGTGCGCTTTTTTGAATTGTCCGACGGCTTTAAGAAATAAATTGCGGCATTGAATTAAATATACAAGGCCGAGCGAATTATGCAGGTCGGCGTAATTGGGATTTTCATCTAATCCTCTCTCCATCTGGGCGCGGTAGTCGTTGAGTACTTTATCGTCTTTGCCGGCGCCGCCGAAAAGGAACTTCAGATAAAATCCGTGAATCGTTTCATCCATTTTCGGATTCTGCATCATCTCACGCGCTTCATACAGCGACCTCAACGCTTTGGCCAGTTCATCGCCCGCCAGTTCTTTGATGGCTTTATCGAATTTGGATTGCAGCGCGCGGTCGTCGGCATAACCTGGGAAGGTTACAATTTTCTGGATGTTCTCGAGAGCGCGGCGTTTGCGGATCGACGGCGGCGGAAGGATTTTATTTTCCGGTGCTTGAATGACGCTTTCGATATGCGTCATGGCCATATTGAGGTACACTTCAGAATAATTGGGATTGATTTTGAGTGCCGACTGGAAAGCATCCAGCGCTTCGAGATACGTTTGCATTTTCGTGTACGCAAGGCCAAGGTTATTGCGCAGATCGGGAAATTGGGGCGCGAGTTCGCACCCTTTTTTGAGAATATCGATAGCTTCTTTCCATGCGCTTTTTTGCATGTAGGCCATGCCGAGATTATTGTACGCCTCGATCATCTCGTTGTCTTTTTCGATCGCTTCGGCAAATTCGCCGATCGCTTCGTCCACCATGCCTTTTCTGAGAAAAACCAATCCCATTTTGTTGTTGGAAATGGCATGTTTGACGGTTTTGATTTTGTCGCGGATGTAAAAAAGCAATTCGATTTCCCAAGCAATTTCATGGTGAAATGAACTCAGGAATTCCTGAAATTGTTCCCGGTTGAGATATTGATGGAAGGGTTCGTCAAGCTTTTTCCTGTGCATCATGATCACACGTCCGCCGTCGTAAACTTCGGACTTGATCATTTTTTCTACCATGTTTCCGGCAGTCTGAATGTGAAAAAGTTTGCCACCGGCCAGCACATTACTGTTGATTCCGATCTGTTCCATGAAAATTCCTCCTCCCCGCGGGGCACGGCAAGGTGTCGGCGCAGGTACGGTTAGGGTTAAAATTTTTTGACTAACATTGCTACTCGTTCGTCAATCGGAAATCGTAGTCATGGCCGAAAGAAATATCACTATAGAAGCGAATCCAGTGCCGGATAAACTTGACGAAAAACGATTATACAAATCATTCACTTACGGGCTAAGGGTTCTTACAGGTGTTGCGAATAAACGACATTTGCTGATTCAGGAAAGTTGCGGAGATGCGGCTTGAGTCCGATCAGCGACTTTAATTTAAAAACAATACCGGCACCTATTCAAGCTAAATCTGGATTAAATTGGTTTACTCTATTTCGACAGATTCTGCGTGGGAATGAATTTTCCCGGCAAGTTGGATGATCGATTCGGCAATCACGCTGATCTTAAAAGCCGTGTGTTCATTGTCGTGATCGGGTGATTGCCGCATCATGGCTCTGGCAATAGCCTGAATCGCTTGTGCATGGAACAGCATTTCCGATTTGGCCGTCTCTTCGTTCATGGTGTTTCCTCATATAAATATAACAAAGGCGAATTTTTTATCGGGAGAGAAGTAAAACTAACGTGTCGTGCAATTGCTGCAGTTTAAAAGGCCTCATCAATACAGCATCGGCTATGGATGTAAACTGATGTCCGGGCGCCGCCGATAAGGCCAGTACGCGAACGGATGGATGCCGATGGCGAATCGCATTGATCGCCGCCGTACTGGCTTCATCCGTTATCGCATCCGTGTCGATTATGACGGCCGACGCATTAATCAATCTCAGAGTTTCAAGTGCGTCGTCGCTTCCATCGGCGGATAAACAGTAATAGCCCCTCACCTGTAGGCAACTCCCAAGCAAGTTCAATTCATTTTGATCGCAAGTGACCAGTAATACAGTCCGGTTGTTCAAAATGGGTTTGTAGCTGTTTTGCAGTTCCATTGGCATGTTCGGCACAGGTGTCATAAAAAATGTATTAACTATTGTTTTTTTTAGCATTTATTTTAAATTATCGTTAAGTCTCTATAAAGAGCTTTTATTTATATAAGACACGTGATAAGGAAAAACATAACTTTTTTTTTAAACTTTTTTGATATGGTTTAAAAAAATGCCCTACCATGCTCACAACCTTGCAACGAGCCTGAATTTTCCGGTCAACGACCTCAAACAAGTTGACGAATTGTACCATCAATGGCGAAAGGAAACTTCTTCTAAGGTGATCCGTGAATTAGAAGTATGGGCTTATTGCTGGATCAGGCAATACTTTTTGCGGAAATTCATGAAAGGAAAAATCAGAGATATTTCCGATACGGAACAATTGATCGAAGACGTTTTCCTGGCTTTTTATAAGAAGCATTACTCGTTGAAAAATACGAGAATTCTGTCGCACTGGATTTCGGTATTATGCAAATACCGTTTTTTGAATTATATTCGGTCGTGGTATCCCGTGAATGAAAAGCTGGCAGAGGAGGCGGGAATGGAAGCGGTGATTGATTTTGAAAACGACCTGCTGACCGTCATCGATGCCAAAAACCTGTATGAGAAAGTAGTTTTGAAGGAGATGAATCATTTACCTGAATACATTCGCACTATTGTACGAAAGAAAATCTGGGAAGGCAAGGCTTACGATGAAATTGCCGCTGAAACCGGCTATTCCGTCGAGACGGTTCGCGCCTACTATTCAAGAGCAATGAAGGAACTACGCCACTCGGAATCACTGCATCACCTGACAAAGGATTGGCAACAAGTACTTTAAAATTAGTTTGTTATGTTTGATAGATATTTGGTGTCTAATAATAGTAAAGAGTCAATATCTCTAAAAACCGGTAGGGGGCATTAAAAGAAAATGAAAGAACAGCACTGTAACGAAGATGAACTGATCGACTACGTTTTGCGGGATGAATTCCAATTGCCCGAAGTCCAGTCGAAGGTCATTGAGGCGCATTTAAAAGCATGCACGGAATGCCGAGTCGTATATGACCGCCTGAGTGAAAGGTATAAACAGGTGCATGCGATGAAGCCGGCGGAGGAACATTTTGAGGAAATGACTGGCCGGTCGGCTGCGTTGGGAATGCCGCGAAAGACTTTCCGATGGTTTCATGTAGCCGCGGCCGTGCTGTTACTGGCGTTGCCTTACGGACTATCGGCATGGATGATGAATCGGTCGTTTGATCGCGGACCGCTGGGGCTGGAGGCGTTTCAGATGGATTATAAATTTGCGGCGTCTCCGGAAAGTTATCGCGGCGATCAGGCGGCAGGCAGCGAAGACGTCCGGCTTTTCAAAAAAGGCGTGCTGGCTATTTTTGGTGCAAAAAAATCGACTGCAGGACTCTTTCCGCATTATGATTTGGAGCAAATCCAAACGGCAGAAATGTATTTTACTGAAGCCAAGAACATCAGCCGCAATCCCGACGTGCTCTACAAAGTCGAAGCCTATCTGAAAAAAATCGAATTGATTCGCGCCGCAGCCGAAGAGTGACCGTGGCTGAAACTAAGTCTACAACAGATTTAAAATTGACCCGCTAAACGACGTTGCATCAACGCCGTTTAGTTGTTTTTTTCTTTTTACTTCCTTTTGTTCGTGCTTTTTCTGTCGATTTTTTCTTAGAAGTCTTTTTGGATGCACGCTTGGCTGGCCGCGCTTTGGTAGCCATCATTTGCGTTTGCCCGGTTTGGTCGCCAGGCCATGACATATCGACTTGTTTGATGAGGCCGTCTTTGAGGTTAATTTTGTAAGCATCTTTTCGTCCGGTGCTGCGGCCCCAGTATTCCGTGAACCAATCGAAGCTGGAATGCTGTACAGGAGTCATACCGAAGTCATTCCAAAAATCCTGAGGCAAAACGGCGCCGCCGGTTGAGGTTTCAAATCCAAGGCTTTTGGCTGAGATAATAATGATTTTGTCATTACCTAATTTTGCGCTGAATTCAGAAGCGCGATGGTCACCGCTGGTTTTGCCATAATTAGGATCGGCCCATGCTGCTTTCATTTGCCCTTTGAATTTCACCTGGATAACGATGAGGCAATCGGCGTCCGGGCTGCTGCCTTGTGGAAAAGTATGCGAGATTTCGACTGCGGAATCGGCTGCTATTTCAAGCACCATACCAGCAAGTTCTTCGGTAGTTCTTAAACCGCCTCCACCAAATGGCGGAGGGGAACCAAAAGAGTCATTTTTGTCAGACATATTAAATTTCTCCTTTACACATTATAGGGTTTGCATGCAAGTACGAGGTCAAATATAAACTAACATGCGGCACGTAGGCAAATGAAAACATCAATTGTTGGCTGGTTTTTATTTTTTTCAACCTCTGTTCTTGGACAAGACATAGCAACTGTGAGAAATTGGATCAAGGAAGGAAATATTGATCCGGTGTATTCTTCTTTGGAAAATTTAATACAAAAAGCATCTACGCATGAAGATTCGGCTGCTATTGCATTGGAATACTTTTATCTGTGCAATAAATATACAGAAGCCAATGATCATGAATTTGCAATAAATACCATGCGTCGCGCTCGGGTCATTTATAAAGCTTTAGGAGAAATTATTTATGTGTATTATACGATGCTTTATGAGTCTAATCTTTGCTGGCATAATAGCCGTTTAAGTGAGGCCGTCGAACAGTTAAATGAAGCCATGGATTTTGCGGCTCAAAATAATATTAAAGAGAAAGATCCTCTAGCCTATCATACAATTTTTTCTGAACTAAGTTCTGTGAATTATTATCTTGGCGATTATCAAAAGGCACTATTTTACGCTGACAAAGGATTGGAATATTTTCTAGTCAATCGAACATACAAGAGATTTCCACCTGCATTATTTCTTGGTAAGGGAATGTGCCAGATGAGAATGCAAAATTTTGATGAAGCGGAGAAAAATTTTAGATTAGCATGGGATTTATCAGATTCAATTCCAGAGCTTGCTTTGAAAGAAGATCGGCAGTCAGCCATTCTAACAAATTTTGCAGAATTGAATTACTTAAAAAAGAATTTGGTTAAAGCAATTGAATTTCAAAAAAAAGCCACTGAATCTCGAACAGTTCAGAAAAGCGAACTAGATTTTACTTACTATGAATTAGGATTTTATCAGCTAAAAGCCAATCAATTGGAAAATGCAAAACGTTCGTTTGAAATTTCACTGACTTTGAAACGTCGGCCTTGGAATGCACTCTGCGGTTTGGCGAGATTGAAAGCTATCGACAATGATTTGGTGGGCGCGGACAGTCTTTATCAGGAGGCGCTGGCGGCTATCGAGCAACGTGCGCGGTACGTGACGGGAAGCTCCGTTGCGGCGTTTTTTGAAAGCGTTGCGCACGTGTACAAATATGCCGTGCTTTTTTATGTTCGCGCCGGACGTCCGGATCGCGCGCTTGAAGTCGTTGAGAAAGCCAAAGCACGTTACATGTCTCGTTTGGTGTCATTGGCCGATCTGCGCGGAGACGCTGGCATATTTCAGGACAGCCTCAAAATCATCGAAAAAAAAATCAACCGGTTTTACGAAACCAATCCCGATTCCGTCGCCGTCAATGTGGAACTCTACGCGCTGGAAATCGAACGCGAAAAATTATTAGAAAAAATCCACCTTCAAAATCCAAATTATTTTCAATTCCGTTCAACCAATGAAATTTCAACGGATTCATTGCAGCGAGCGTTAGGAGAAACGTATCAGCTAGTCGAATATGTCGTTTCCGACGATTCCATCGCTGCGCTGGTTATAACTAATCAGTCAACTCAGGGTGTTATCTGGGCTTTTCAGAAGGACTCATTAACGGCGATGATCAAAAATGCGGTGACGGATAATAATATTGCTATACATGATTTGAACCGGCTTTATCGAATGATTTTTCAACCGATCGAACCTTATTTATCCAAAGAAAAAACATTAGTCATTGTTCTGGATGGCGTTTTATATCAACTGCCTTTTGAAATGTTGGTAACTAAATCCGGCCGCAGTTATTCCGATTCGAGGTATATACTGCACGATTATCCAATAGTGTATTCCGTTTCAACGCGATTATTTATCGATCGGCTTCGGCGTGAATCGAAAGCGCCGTTGAATTACGCCGGTTTTGCAGTAACGACATTTACCGATTTACCGTCGTTAAAATTTGTAAGAGAGCAGGTGAAAAACGCCGCTTCGATTTTTGGGCGGTCGGATTATTTTGAAGATGACGCGAGCACGAAAGATAAATTGGCAGTCCAAGGGGGTGAATACAAGATATTGGAATTGGCCACGCATGCCCTGGTTTCAGATGCTGAACCATTATATTCGAAAATTGCATTGTGGGATGCCGTGGATTCCATTCGTTCGGATGAATGGTTGTACGTGCACGAAGTTTATAATTTAAAATTGGATGCCGATCTTGTTTCGTTGAGCGGCTGCCGGACGGGGCTCGGTACGCTGACCTCGGGCGAAGGCTTCATCGGATTCAACCAGGCGTTTTCATTTGCCGGCGCGGCAAGCCTTTTGATGTCGTTCTGGCCCGCGGAGGATGAAGCAACCAGTTCGGTATTAAATGTTTTTTACAATGATCTCAATAAAGGCTTCTCGCGCGCGGAGGCCCTGCGGCACGCTAAATTACAATATTTGGAAACGGCGCACGAATTGAAACGCTCGCCGCATTACTGGGCTTCGTTTACTCTATGGGGCAATCCGAAACCGATCCGTTTCAATCCAAGTTTGATGTGGCTGTGGATCGGCTTCGGATGCGGATTTGCCGTTACACTAGGCATCATGATCCGGCTCAAACGCCATTCAAAACCATCATCGGGCCGTTAAAAATTATACAATAGCCCCACCGCGATGACTTCTTTGAACTGCCATTTGGCTTTGCCATCCGTGTCTTTGATATCGTTGTCGTAGATCAATTGTGTTGAGACACTCGAACTCACGTATTTATTGACTTTCAGAAGCAGTAAATTTTCCCAATTGATGTCGATGTGTTTCAGGTCTTTGTAGCTGGAGAATAAATTCAGCTTGGTTTGAAAATCAATGCCTTCCATCAATGTACGTTTATACGCGCTGTTGACGAGCCAGCCGAATTCGTTACGCATATTATCGCCTTTTTTGACGCCATACGCGCCGGCTTCAGAAAGCGTGTCGCTGAGCACGATGGTCGATTTGCCGGTGATGGGAGAAATCAGCGCGAAGAAATGGTCGTTGGGTTTGTATTCCGCGCCGAGCGACAATGTGATATAAGCCGGTGACATAAATTCCGAAATCAATGTTTTTGGCGATGTATTATAATCGTAACCTTTGGCAAATTGCGTACGGAAATCGAGCAGTGCGCTGTAGCTCCAGTGGGCAATGGCTTCGCGGCCGAATTTGGAGGTCAAAATAATTTTGTCGTCGCTTTTTCTGAATGGATTGTCACCTTGTTTGATGATTCCGTAGCCGAGGTCGAGCGTGTTGTCCCAGCTGATTTTATTGTTTTTCATATTGGCGAACAGCGTGATGAGCCCGTTGACCGCGAGTGAATTCTCGCCGCCGGCGGACCAATTTTTCAATCCAACCTGGCTGAGGTTGATGCCGATAGCGCCGCCGGTTTTCCATGTTTTAGTCGTGTCCTGCGCGGAAACATTGACGGCAGACAAAACGACCTGAAGCATAATTGAGGCGATGAATAAATTTTTCATGATATAATCTCCGATAGTTGAATTATTTACTCTTCAGCAAGTCACGGATTTCCGCAAGCAGCAGTTCTTGTTTAGGCGGAGCCTGAACGGCTTCCGTTTGTTTTTTCAACGTGTTCATGACTTTGACGACGAGAAATACCGCAAAAGCAATAATGATAAAATCGATGCCCGTTTGAATGAAGTTTCCGTAATTCAGCGTTACGGCTTCAGAAATTAATTTTCCACCGGCATCGTATTCGGCTGCTTTCATCATCCACTTTAAGTCGGTAAAATTGAGTCCGCCAATGGCGAGCCCGATCGGGGGCATCATCACGTCGCCGACTAAAGACGATACGATCTTACCGAATGCACTGCCGATGATGATACCCACGGCAAGGTCGACTACGTTGCCGCGGGATGCAAATTCTTTGAATTCTTTTAGGATTTTCATACGTTCCTCCTCAGGTCTGTTTAGAAAACGTTTGAATAATACCCGGGAATGATTTATTAAACCATCCGTAAATTCCCGTATAATTTAAAATTACTTCAAACATTATCCAAGAAGCAAATCATTTGTTTTTGGCATTGCTTTTTTTTATCATGGCGCGTTAACAAGGAGTGGTATGAATCAGCACGAAGCATGGATGGCGTTTGCGTACAAAGAAGCTGAAAAGGCGTACGAGAAAAATGAGATTCCCGTCGGCGCGGTAATTGTGTTCGAAAACCGTATTGTCGGACGCGGTCATAACCAGATTGAAATGCTGCAGGATCCGACGGCGCATGCCGAGATGATCGCGATCACGTCGGCGGTTGCGACGGTTGGCAGCAAATGGTTGACCGGCGCGACGTTGTATGTCACGCTGGAACCGTGTACGATGTGTGCCGGTGCGATTGTTTTATCGCGGTTGAGTACCGTGGTGTACGGCGCGCAGGACTTGAAAACCGGAGCGTGTTCGTCGCTGTATAATATTGTTCAGGATGAACGATTGAATCACCGGGTAGAATTAGTGACAGGAATTATGGAAACGAAATGTTCGGAAATTTTAAAAGATTTCTTCAGCAAACTGCGTCAAAAAAATAATCGGATGAATTGACATAATTAACTCTCTTTGAGGAATTTAACGAAGTTTTCATTATATATATATTCATAAACAGTATATCTAACGTAATAATACAGTTCACCTATTAATTCAAAGGTTGAATTCTGTTCCTTTGTTGATTTTTTTTGAAATTCATCAAAGTTTCCATGGACAACATTTGACCGTTGTTCATAGATCAATTTCAATCTCTTTTTGAGATGATTTAGGTCGATTGTTTTATTGTTAATATAAACTAGTATAGCTGCCTTTAATTGAAACTGTTTGCTTATTGAATCTTCGACATTGAATCTGTTATAATCCGGTTTGTGAGTCAGAAGGAGCTCTATTATACTAGTCAAGATAATCAATTTTGTTTTGTCATCACTATTGTACCCTGAGATTCTTAAAAGTTCCGAAACATACATCAATTTCGCTTTAGATTTTTCGTCTAAAGTGTCAATTTTATTTGTAGTTTCGACAACTTTGTTTCTTAAATAACCATAATTTTTCCATTCGTCAAATCCAGATATTCTTTCTGATTCATTGAAACTATTATTTTGGTTCAAACAAGCAAGTTGATAACCAAACCAATTGCCGAATTCTGAAAAAAATTCAGGAGGCTCGATTAATAAAAGAGTTGTTCCGTGATAGTTCGGATTTTCTGAATTGAGTAAAAGCGATAGGAGATAACTAAAATCAATAAGCCTATTGCGTTTTAGAATAAATTGATCATCTTCACTTACAATCTGTATTATTTTATTTTGATGCAGCATTTGAACAGAATCTTTATTTATTTTTTCCATTGACTCATCATTGTCAAAATATATTATGACTGTCATCTTGCAGAGCGTGATCAAAGAGGCTTGATTCTGTTCAAAAAAAGCTTTTAGATAACTATCTGAATCAGAATATTTAGATCGCATCTGCTTACAATAGTTTTCTGCAAACGAAATATCACTTCTACTATCAAAATAGTTACTTAAGAAAGTAGTTACATATTCAATTTCTTGAGATGTTTTAGGATTGCCAAGCGTAAAATTGAACTTCTTGGATAGAGTAATTCGATCACGAATCGGATAGAAATATTTTGTCAGAATAAAATTGGGGATCACAACCTTCTACCTGCCTTCTCTCTCCATTTTTAATTTGAAATACTCTACAGTTTTTTTCAAACCTTCTTCGAGATTCACTTTCGGCTCCCAGTCCAATATTTTTTTCGCTTTGCTGATGTCGGGCCGACGCACGGTTGGATCGTCTTGTGGGAGCGGCTTGTAAATAATTTTACTCGAGCTTCCCGTGAGTTCGATAATTTTTTCGGCGAATTGTAAAACCGTCATTTCGTGCGGATTGCCGACGTTGACGGGATAGTGTTCGCTCGACCGGCTCAGCCGGTAAATGCCGTCGATGAGATCGCTGACGTAGCAGAACGAGCGCGTCTGCTGGCCTTTTCCAAAAACCGTGATCGGTTCGTTGCGGATGGCCTGATTGATAAACGTTGGTACGACGCGGCCGTCGTTGGCCCGGTTGCGCGGGCCGTACGTGTTAAAAATTCTCACGATGCGGGTTTCCACTTTATGAAAGGTGTGATACGCCATCGTCATCGCTTCGGCGAATCGTTTGGCTTCGTCGTACACGCCGCGCGGGCCGATTGGATTCACATTACCCCAATATTCTTCGTGTTGAGGATTGATCAAAGGATCGCCGTACACTTCGGACGTCGATGCCAGCAGAAATCCGGCTTTTTTATACTTGGCTAATCCCAAAGCTTTGTGTGTTCCGAGCGAACCGACCTTCAGCGTCTGAATCGGCAATTCAAGATAATCGATCGGGCTCGCCGGGCTGGCAAAATGAAAGACGAAATCGACCGGGCCTTCGACGTAAATATAATTGGTCACATCGTATTGAATGAACGTAAAACGTTTATCGCGGATATGCGCAATATTATCCGTACTACCGGTGATCAAATTATCGATTGCAATGACTTCATGACCTTCAGCGAGCAATCGATCGCAAAGGTGTGAACCCAAAAATCCGGCTCCGCCGGTAACGACAATCCTCATAGAAACTCCGTTTTAGTTGAATTGCCCGCGAATAACGCGAAAGTTATTTTTATCATTAAACTTTTTTTACATGTTTCGCTGGTAAAAATGCATGATCGATATCTCAATCCGTCATCAAATGCTCGGAATATTCAACAGCCTCATTTCCCATTATTTTTTCGCATGTTTCGCGGGCAAAAAAACGCGTGATCCGTTTGATCCGTGCCCTCGGTGTGCGATTAAATCTGTCTTCGTAACCGTGCCGGAGCGATCATCAATTGCTCGCGATATTTCGTAATTGTACGGCGTGCGATAGGGTTGCCCTGGGCCGTCATCGTTTTTGCCAAATCTTCGTCGCTTAATGGTTTGCTCTTGTCCTCTTCGTCGATGATTTTTTTCAACGCGGCTTTCAATTGTTTCGTCGAAACGTCTTCGCCTTCCGCGGAAGTCATCGCCGTCGAAAAGAAATATTTGAGTTCGAAAACGCCGTAATCGGTCTGCACGTACTTGCCGTTGGTGGCGCGGCTGATCGTTGAAATGTCCATGCCGATTTTGGTGGCGACGTCTTCGAGCTTCATCGGTTTGATAAATTCTTTTCCTTTTTCAAAAAAATCTTTCTGCAATTCGACAATGGTTTCTACTGTACGGTAAATCGTATCGCGGCGACGGTAGAGCGAATTGATCAGCCACTTGGCGGCTTCCAATTTGTTTTTGATAAATTCTTTGGTGTCTTTTTGCGTTTTGTCCTTATCGAGCATCATTTTCCGGTACGCGTTGTTGATGCGCAGGCGCGGCATGCCGTAATCGTTGACAATGATCTCGAATTTTTCATTCACTTTTTTCACGGCAACGTCGGGCGTCACGTAATTTTGTTCGGCTTGAATGTATCCTTCGCCGGGTTTGGGATTGAGCTGAAGAATTTCAGCAATGGAACGTTTGATTTCGTCCAAAGTGATTTTCATTTGTTTGGCTACTTTATCATAACGGCGATTGATGAAATCATGATACGCTTCATGGACAATGCGGATCGACAGCGACGTGCCGTTGTCATAAAACCCGCCGAGTCGCTGGTTCAATTGAATCAAAATACATTCTTTAAGATTTCGTGCCGCGATGCCAGCCGGATCAAATGTCTGAACAACTTTGAGCACTTCTTCAACTTCCTCTACGCTCACTTTCAATTCATCGGCAATAGCCTGCACCGGATCGATTTTGACGATTTTGTTTTTGACATTGTTTTTCGGTTGAGTTTCCTCTTCAACCGGTGCGGTCAAGTCGATGGCATCGTTTTGAAATTCTTGTGCGGTTTCGGAGAATGTTTCGATTTCTTTTTTCTCGGGGCCGGTATTGACCGTGTCCTCGTACACGAGATAACCGTCTTCATTGATATTCCAGATAATGTATTCGCCGATTTTTTTTTGCTTTTCATCAAGGTTGGTAAAGCGCAATTGATCGAGCAAGTGATCGGCCAGCGTGGTGCGCTGCGGCTGAATCCATTCGGTCTCGTCTTCCTCGCTGCTCATGTCGCGCGGCAGGCGAATTTCAAAATGATTGTCGTCGTTGAGAAATTGCTCCCAGTCGACTTCCTGTTCTTCTTTTTTTTCTTTTTCATCCGCCGCTTTGATTTCCGCCTCCGCTTTTTCTTCTTCTTTTTTGGGATCCTCCTGCTCGAGTTTTAATTCTTGTTCTTCTTCCAGTTCTTCCGTTTGTTCGAGCGTTTCGTCGAGATCCTGTACTTCTTCGAGCAGCGGATTTTGCTCCAATTCCTGTTTGATTCTCTGTTCAAGCGCCTGGATGGGGAGTTGCAACAAGCTGGATAGCAATACCTGCTGCGGCGTCAGCTTCATTTGCTGGGAAAGAATTTGCCGGAATCCTTGGGACATAATCGGTTAATCTCTGAGTTTAAATTTATCGCCGAGGTACAATTTGCGCGCTTCCGGGTCCTCAGCGAGGAACTCGGACGTACCGCTTTTCAGTACTTTGCCGTCGAATAGTAGATACGCTCGATCCGTGATGGCCAGCGTTTCATGAACGTTGTGGTCGGTGATCAAAATGCCGATGCCGCGTTGTTTGAGGCCGTGCACGATCGACTGAATGTCCTCGACCGCAATCGGATCGATTCCCGCAAAAGGCTCGTCCAATAATAGAAAACGCGGATTCGTCACCAAGGCGCGGGCGATTTCCGTACGCCGCCGTTCTCCGCCCGACAGGGAATAACCTTTATTGCGGGCAATTCGCGTAATCGACATGTCCTCGAGCAACTGTTCGAGCCGCCGTTTCCTCTCCTGTTTTAATAATTTC
>JABWBZ010000285.1 GCA_013359335.1 bacterium | reverse complement strand
TTGGCCATTTCGATAGCGGACAAAGCGGCGTCCCAACCTTTATTGCCGCTTTTTGTGCCGGCGCGTTCAATAGCTTCTTCGATCGAATCCGTCGTGAGAATTCCAAAGATTGCCGGAACACCAGTCGACAAGCCCACCTGACCGACACCTTTGGCAGCTTCACCCGCAACATAATCAAAATGTGCGGTCTGTCCTCGGATAATGGCGCCGAGACAAATGATGACATCGTATTTTTTTGTTTGAGCAATTTTGTGCGCGGTTACAGGAATTTCAAATGAACCTGGAACTTTAATAATATCGATTTTATCAGCAGCGCCATCATGCCGTGTAATGCAATCAATCGCGCCTTCCAGAAGTTTATCCGTAATAAAATTATTAAAGCGGCTTACAATAATGGCAAATTTGTGATTTGCGGCTGAATAATTTCCTTCGATCGTCATATATCACCCGTGTTAAAAAGTAAATTGTACCGTCGGCATCATCACCCATCGTTCGTCCATCCAATCATTCCGGATGCGGAAACCCATTTCAATTTTTGAATTGCTATTTTTTCGTTTAACCGTCCACGCCGCATCGATCATGCTCAAAAAACGGTTGGCCAGAAGCAGGCTCGTCATTGTTGTGGCATTCCGTAGATTGGAATTGCTGTTGTTGCGGAGTCCGCGATAATAAAGCATATTGGGAGTTAAATTAGTATAATCATAGCCGGATAAACCTCCTGTAACAGCGTTTGGATCGGCGTCCGACCAGCCTTGAGCAAATTGAACCGGATATTTATAAATCATTTCATAATACTGCTGCGTCTTTGAGTGTGGTATCGAATGGGCACCGCCGGTAAGTTTATACCACTCATTTTCAGCCGCAACTAATTTGTCCAGATCGATTCCGTCGAATTTTCCATCAACATATTGGCCATTCCAGCGGCCTAGTTCTCCAGCGTCGTAGTTCGATAATGTTGTTTCAAGAAAATCGAGGTACCCATTAATGTCCCAGTTATTATCCGCATATCGTTTATATTTTTTTTCGAACGAATTTCCTTTGTTCTTATAGTGAAAATAAAGCAGCCAGCCGGTAATTTCAACAGCGGCAAATGCAGCGCCTTTGATCAAACTTTCGCGTCCATTGTTAGCATAAATTTCCCCCGCTCCTGGAAATAGTAATGACAGCCCAACGGCCGTTTTTATGGATTTTGGATTAGTTAATGCTGCATTCGATGAAGTTTGCAGTTTATTAACTTCATACCACAATCGAGTTGAAAACGATTCGCCGGCTACAAAAAAATCGGATTGTCCGTCGCCGCCATAGATGTCTGCGCTAATATTCAAGAAAAAAATTATTGAAAATGCAATCTTCATCAATTTTGATTTTCTTGATTCGATTTGGAAATAGAAGTGGCTTTATCGTCTTCAACAATAGTCAAATTGATGCCGCTGACTGTTTCCTTATTGGATAATAAATCTTTTACTTTAATTTCCAAACGCGCAACGCCTTTGGGTAACTCACTGATGTCGAACCCGATGTATTCTTTTTCAGAAGTTGATTTACCTTCCTTAACTGTAACCGATGATGTGGATGCATCTTTGTTTGAAGAAAAGATACCGGCAATGGAACTCAAAAAGCTTTGATCAGTATCGAGCATTTTGATTGAATAAGAAACCTGGTATGAACTCTTGCCTTCGTTGTTCACCGTCAGATTGTATATCTCATAATAAACGGTTAACGGCTTATCCTTTAAAATTCCTGCTGCCGGATTAGGAACCACTTTCAAAGTCGTTTGCGGTTTGACGAATTTATCCTTGACCAAAGTATTGTCGACGTATTGAGCCAATTCGATATCGCTTACCGTCAACGTATCGGCCGTATAATCACGAACTGACACAACAAATTGATAAATACCGACGCGATCTTTCTCATTATTGCGTATCTCAACGGCCATCACATATTTCCCCGGCACAAGTTCTTGTTCGATCTGATCCAAATAAAAATGTGTTTTTAATTCGGTCGCATTTGAATTAACCGTTACTTCACGTTCGGTCGATGTGATTTCATTATACTTGGTATCATATATCTTGAGATTAAGCTTCAAATTGGACGTATACTTTTCAAGCTGATTTTTATCAGGAATAAAATTTAATTTTTCGAATGGAACGATAAAATAAAACTCCATGCGTGAATTCTTCGATTGGCCTTTGAATGACGCAAAGTTAACGTTCATCGGCAAATGCGGCGCGCCAAAATCAAAAACGAAATGCTGATTTTGCTGCGCAAAAACTTCGTTGCCGATGTAATCCTGTTGATATGTGTTGTTGCCTAAAAATTGAGTGCCGATTTGTGATTTCTCGAATCGTTCAAAAGCTTCGACAAGATTTGCTCCGCCCTTCCCAGTTTGAATGTTATTAAGATCATTTTCTGCTCTGATTCTTTGCACATCTGCCTGCGTTCGTATTTTTTGGGCCATTTGCTGATAATAAGGATGCAGAGTCGCTCTTTCATCAAAGACGCCTATTATTTCTTCCATAGAGGCCGATTTATCGGCTGCATCAATCAATGAGCGCAATTGATAACCGCTGCCCACATCGACAAAGTCGAAATAGAGCCCGGTTTTAATATTATCGTACAACCATGACTCATTTTCTTTAATATCCTGACGCGGTTTTCCAAAATAAACGCGATCCGGTTTGCCTAAACGAACATAGATTAAACCGCGGTCGTCATACCAAGGTTTCAACGGACGGCCATAACTTTGGCGTGCAAAATCTAACCGTCTATAATGCTCGATCAATCTCTGATTAACCGGATCAATGGGATTGGGATCGCGTTTTTTCCAAAATGTTCTTATGAACTGAAGTTTTTCCTCATTTGATTTTAAATTTTCCCATTGGGCAAGTTCGGTTTTTGAAGCTATATCCTGAACATCGATGAATAATCGCTCGATAGCTTTGGAATCTTTAATATCGTTGAGCCCAGCATTAAAAGCTTCACTCGCTTCTTCCGGGCGATTCATGTCGATAAAAACATCGGACAATTCGATCAAAGGCCAGGTATCTTGTAAATTGATAATGGCACCCTGTTTGAAAGCATCGACTGCGAGTTCATATTTCTTCGACTCTTTATAAACATAACCGAGTTGAAGCCACACATTTCTAAAATCGAAGGCAAAGAAACGGTCATCTTTGGAAATTACTCGTTTGAAAAGATTCTCTGATTCATCCAATTTACCATTATATCTCAGGACAATTCCCATCAAAAACATTGCTTCGATATCATCCGGATCTTTCTCCAACACTATCTTCAAATTTTTTTCAGCGCTTTTGAGTTTATCCCCGAAAAGTTTTGATAGCAGTTGCAATGCCCCTGAAAGTTCTTCATAGCTTTTAATGTCGGCGGCGGCTGAACTCTTTAGCCGCAGAAAAGAAGTGTCCTGAAGAGTGGTAAAAACTTCGCTTTTTGTCACGGCTCCCTGCAATTCACTTATCAAGACCGTGAACATAAAAAAGCAAATTGATCCCCAGTTCATTCGCACATTCATTGTCACTCCTTCGCGTTATTTTTTTTGAATATATATCCCGAACATTTCAAATGCAACCAATAAATTCCACCCACACACAAATTCCCCTATTTAGGTTAACAAAAGCATGGAAATAAATGTTTTGAGGCAAGAATGAGCTTGATTTTTGGCGACTCATTGAATATATTACTCAACATTTTGTTTTTATTGTTTTTTTTGAATTTATATCACGCACTGAATAATGGTCGAAACAATCCGCTGGGTGAACAATCATATCCGTATTTTAGATCAATCATGTTTACCGAGCGAGGAGAAATATATTGATATTGATACCGTCGACATGCTTATTGAAGCCATTCAAAAACTTCGTGTACGAGGTGCCCCGGCACTTGGAATTGCCGGTGCATTTGGACTAAATCTCGTAGCAAATAGTTTAAGAAATGAAAGTGTCGCTGATTTCACTTCACAATTGTCCCTCGCTGCAAAGCGAATCGTCGAATCAAGACCAACGGCGGTTAACTTGAAATGGGGGGTGGATCGCCTGATGAACATTATAAAAAATGCACCGGACAATGTTCCCCAATGCGTGGAATTGATATCGCAAGAAGCAATGAGTATTTTACAAAACGATGTTGCCATGTGTACGGCTTTAGGAAAACGCGGCGCTGAGTTGATTCCCGATTCAGGCTCAATTTTGACGCATTGTAATACCGGCGGCCTGGCAACAGGCGGATTTGGAACGGCGCTTGGAATTTTAGTTACCGCTCATCAACATGGTAAGAAAATTCACGTTTACGTCGATGAGACCCGCCCGCTTTTGCAATGTGCGCGTCTGACAACGTG
>JABWBZ010000284.1 GCA_013359335.1 bacterium | reverse complement strand
GGAGCCGGCGCAGCTCGACCGCGCGCTCGACGGCGAGGGCGACCTCGTCGATGTCGAACGGCTTGACCAGGTAGTCCTGCGCGCCCGCCTTCATGGCGCCGACCGCCACCTTCTCCGAGCCGTGCGCGGTGAGCACCAGCACGGGCAGCGACGGGTCGCGCTCGTGCAGCCCTCGCAGCAGCGTGAGCCCGTCCATCTCGGGCATGGCGTAGTCGACGATCGCCGCATCGCAGCCCTCGCCGTGGGCGAGCGCCTCCCGTGGCGACGTGAACGTGATCGGCTCGTGGCCGCGATCGTGCAGCACCTCCTTGAGGGTGAAGAGCACGCCGGGCTCGTCGTCGCAGAGGAGGATGCGGGCCAACCCGCCGATCCATACTTTCCAGGCCGTATCAGTTTTTTTTATAATTACTTTGTCGGTTTGTTTTGATTCCAGATCGTTTTTGATTTTCTGTGCTGCTGCATCGCTTTGAAAAGAACCGACTTGAACCCAGTACATACCGGGCATTTCAATTTTGCTTTCGTGCGAAACTTTCATTTCGCTGACCCAGGAATCCGGATATCCGCTTTCGATAAGTTTTTGTTTTGCGGAATCCGCTTCCGGTTTGGAATTAAATCCTCCCACCCAGACTTTCCAAAGGTTTTCACTCTTGTCATTGATCATATACACTTCCGCGCCTGAATGTTCGCCGCCGTACTTTGAAAAATTCTTGAAGGCATTGGCCGGTGATCCGGCAAAAATCTGGATACGGTACTTAGCGGGCTTGGTCGGCGGAACTTCCTGAAATTCCGTGTGGTGATCGGTCGAAGCGCTATCGGAAGGAACGTATTCCTCGTTGGGTAATTTTTCATCAGCGAGAAAATCCAGTTTTTTGTCTTTATTTTTTTCCGATTCTTCCAACGCTTGCTGGTATTCTTTATCCGATTTCACAGCCGGTTTCGTCGTACAGCCGGCAACGAATACAATTAAACTAACAGAAAAAATAAATTTTTTAGTCATGATCTCTCCTGAGTTAAAATCAAAAGTCAAAACTGAAAGTCATCAATTTCAAACAATTCTGTTTATTATTTTTTCATGCAAATTTCACAAGGACAATGCGTTCGTAGAAACTCGAATGAAAAAATTCCAAGATCGTGTCCGTCCGACCACATGAAACGGATGGCATACCGTCCAACTTCTTCCGCTGAGATCAATCCGATCTGATCGAACGTTCTCGACTGACCGGTCGATTCCGTGCAATGAGCGCATGGACACACAGCGCGAAGATACGCAAAAGTGTATTCGCTGCGATGGTCGTCTGCCCAGGCAATGGTCATATTTTTTGTCTCACGACGAATCGTAATATCGACGGGAATTTTTTCATTCATAAGCTTCGGATGAATGCGATGGCTTCATTTTGGACAATGGCTTTGTCGTAATCCAGCGTCGCAATGTGATAACTGTTATCCAACGTAATTTTTTTTTTGACGGATGAACTGACTGAGTTGTACAGCACCTCCATATTTTGATAGCCAAACGTGTGATCGTCGATCGCGTGTATGAACAGCGCCGGCGCAGTGATTGCAGGCATCCTCGATTTCAAACGAATCAGAAATTTCTGCAATTGCATCACGCTGCGCACCGGCATCACCGGATAATGGACTTCCCGAAGTTTGGCTTCCGGATTTTTAACGTCCGGTCCGTTGAGTTTGGGAATAAACCGGATAAAATACTTTACCAAAGGAAGCATCCACAATTTTTTATCGGATAATTTCAATCCGGATGCAATCGCGATCACGCCGTTGACGGGATAAAAGCTTGCCAAATACATGGCTAAGCAACCGCCCATCGATTGACCGCAAACGATTATTTTTTTGAAATTCTTCGTCAGATTGAGATAAAGGGATTCAACGGCGCAGTACCATTCTTCCCACGGCGTTTTTTCAAGATCTTCAGGAGTTGTACCGTGCCCGGGAAGTAAAATTCCTTTAACATTAAAACCGGCAGCCTGAAGTTTTTCACCCAGTTCGCGCATGGAATACGCGGACGACGTAAATCCGTGAATGAGCAATACCGCTGTGTCGCCCGGCGCCGACAGTTCGAAAGGTTCAGCGCCTTTCATGAAAACGTTCACTTACTTAAAATGTTCAAGTTTTTTGAGAATGCCAGAAACATCGAAGCCTTCCGTCGTCCCCTCGGAAGCAAGTTTATCGATCAATTGCCTTACACCGGCGATAGCGGCGTTGATATTGCCGATCATGTCGGGTGTGATGAGCGGCTTGCCGTCTTTGACGGCTTTGAATCCGTCCTCGAGCGCATGGCCAATGGATTCGATCGGCGTCAAGCCCATCATACGCGCCGCGCCTTTCATGCTGTGCGATGTCCGGTGCAGCAATTCGATTGCCCCGGCGTCTTTTGGATTAGCTTCAAGTACCGCCATTTTTTCCGCCAGCGTTTTCAATTGTTCTTCACTCTCGCCTTTGAAAACGGCCATCACCTCGATCATTTCCTCTTTGGAAAGTTCCATAACACCTCAAAAACATGTGGTCGATAAACTCGTTCAATCTATACTTTTCATCCTAAAACATCAATGTGAAAAAAATCGAATCGCATGAACGTACGGAAGGATTTCCCTGCTTGCAAATTTCGCGATTTTGAATAGATTGTTATAAATAACCCTACAGTTAATATGGAAAACAGCGCATGATTCTGGACAAAATTATCCTGGCAACCGCTAACCCTAACAAGGTCAAAGAAATCAAAGACATTCTTGACGGCCACGACGTGATGCTCCATTCGCTGGCCGACTTGCCGCATTTTTCTCCGATTGAAGAAGACGGCGCGACATTTGAAGAAAATGCGTTAAAAAAAGCCCGTGAAGTTTACCAAAAAACCAAAACGCCGGCGCTTGCGGACGATTCCGGATTGGAAATCGACGCGCTCGACGGCCGTCCCGGCGTATTGTCGGCGCGTTATTCCGGCAAAGAACATGACGATGAGGCGAATCTCAGAAAAGTTTTGGATGAATTAAAATCCGTACCGTTTGATAAAAGAACGGCGCGGTTTCACTGCGTGATCGCATTCGTCGGCATCGACGTGGCCGGACAATATTTCGAAGAAACGTTTCATGGCGCGTGTGAAGGCTGGATTATCGAAGAAAAACGAGGAACGAATGGTTTTGGCTACGATCCGATTTTTTGGATTCTTGAGCATGATAAAACCATGGCCGAACTTGAGCCGGCTGTTAAAAATCAAATCAGCCACCGGGCCGTCGCTTTGAAAAAATTCAAAGAATTTTTTCTCGCATGATTGTTTTTAGCCGTTTTGTAACGTAAATTGGTATAATAAGTTATGCCTAACAGAGACTACATAAATATCCTGTGTTCGAGAGCCGTGCTATTAACCTATATTTTTATTGGTTATCTGGCCATTCTCGATTCTGAAAAGATCACTTGTCAAGTCGATCCTATACCGGCCTATTCGGTTAACGATCAAGCGTATCCGTCTGCAAAGAATTTTCCGGTTGCGATGGCCGAACACATAGGCGCTGTCAAACAGATTCTCGATCTAAGCTCATTTGAAGTTTTTCAATTTGATTTTAAATTAGTCCAATTCGTTTCACGGACGCTTTTCAGCGATTTTCCTCTCTTACCTTATCCATCTATCTTTTTCCATCACAAACCTACCCGTGCTCCTCCGTCTTTTTCCTAAACTTCTTTTTTTTTAATGTTTAAACCGCGTCTTTAAAAAGGCCGGTTAGTTGTGTCCGTTTCCATCGGAATGAAAAATTGTTTCGATGAAAACGCGACACGTTATTTAATTTGTATCGGAGGACTATTATGGAATTCTCAAATTTTTCACATAACCGTTCAGGTATGATCACATTTTTCTCAATTCTCGGGGTCATGATTCTGTTGTATGTTTTCTTCATCACGAGAATTTTGTAAATCGCGTTATAATACCTAACTTTTTAAAAAAAGTTACGTTCAAAAGGGTTGCCGATTACCGGCAGCCCTTTTTAATTTCATGTCAATCGACCCTTATGCGTCACCTCAAAAAAGGTTCGTACTTCGGAATTCACAAAGAAACCGTTGATATGAACGGCCTTGTTATTACCGATACGGAATACACTCACGATCACGTACCGTGGCATTATCACGAAAATGCCTATTTGACGTTCATGCTCAAAGGCTGCATTACTGAAACAAATAAAAAAGAAACCATAACCTGTCCTCCCGGTACGCTGCTTTTTCACCACTGGCAGGAACCGCATTGCAATACAAAATTGCCGGGCTACGCGCAAGGATTTCATCTTGAATTTGAAAAAAACTGGTTCGATCAGCGCATGGTGGATTCTGCGCGTTTTGAAGGAAGTTTTCAAATTAAGAATCC
>JABWBZ010000018.1 GCA_013359335.1 bacterium | reverse complement strand
AAAGAAGAAATCGACAAATTCGAGAAAAAATACGGATTCAAACCGACGGGCATTGCGACGGCATTTGACGGGCTCGCCGTGTATGTTCACAAAGACAATCCGATCAAAGGCCTGACCATGCAGCAAATCGACGCGATTTTCTCCAAAACGCGTAAAGGCGGCGCAAAAGAAGACGTCGTGACGTGGGGACAACTCGGTCTCGACGGCGAATGGAAAGACAAACCGATCAGTTTGTACGGCCGCAATTCCGCTTCCGGCACGTATGGTTTCTTCAAAGAGCACGCGCTTTTCAAAGGTGACTATAAAGATAACGTGAAAGAGCAACCGGGTTCTGCTTCCGTCGTACAAGGCGTAGGAACTGATAAATACGCTATCGGCTACAGCGGTATCGGCTATGTGACAACCGACGTTCGCGCCGTACCGATCGCTCAGAATGAAGGCGATGAATTTGTCGGCGAAAGTTACGAAAACGTCAAATCGGGCAAATATCCCATGAGCCGTTTCTTGTACGTGTACCTCGCCAAAAACCCCGCAAAAGACATGGATCCTTTGATTAAAGAATTTGTGAAATTCATTCTGACATATGAAGGCCAGCAAGTTGTCGCCAAAGACGGTTATATGCCGCTCACGGCGGATATTATCAAAGAACAATTGGCCGTGTTAGAAGGCAAGTAAAAATCCATCGATTCGCTGAACAGTTTCGTCACCCGGACTTGATTCGGAGTCTGTGAAATCAATACGCTGCAGACCTTGAAACAAGTTCCGGGGGAAACTGTCAATAAAATTTAATCGTCCAGTCTCATGCATTTACGCAATATCACTAATAATCTCGCAACCGGAATTATCACGACCGGCGGCATCGGCCTGATTGTCATCGTGGTAGGAATCATTGTGTTTATCTTCTATCAAGCGCTGCCGTTGTGGCAAGGAACGTCGACGGAAAAATTGCAGGACATCGAGATTGTTCAGTTTCTTCCTTCCGGCGAATCGGCGGTTTATGCCGGCGAAGAAGAACAAAAAGAAATTGTGTACGTCATTACCCAAAACGGCCGGATTTACTTTATCAATTTTCCTCAGAAAAAATTAATCGGCCGTACAGAACTGACCAAACTCAACGATAACACGATTACTTCAGCCGCGCAGCTTTTTGGAACGCAGCGCATTGCGCTCGGAACCAATCATGGCGAAATTCTTGAAATCGAAATTGTGTTCAACACCTTATTTGAAACGAACAGCCGCACGATTGTTCCTGAAGTTTTCGAAAAAAATTTGTATCGCGTTAATAATGATGCGCCTGTCACCAGTCTTGAAGCCGGTCATGAAGACGACCGTTTGGTTTTTGCGGGCATTCAGACAAGCGCACGGCAGGAAGTTTTTATCGCGCGCGTTTCCGCAGACAGCACGCTTCAAACCACTTATCTGGAAAATTTATCGGCGCCGGTCACTGCACTGACCGTCAATTCATCGTCGTCTGAGATAATCATCGGATTCGGCGACGGTTCGATCGAACGCCGGAATTTTGATGGAAACAAAATCGAGCGCACCCTTGCTTCATCGCATTCGATCACGGCTTTAAAATATCTGATCGGTGACATTACCTTGATCATTGGCGACGCTCAAGGCCATGTCACCGGGTGGATGACGCTCGGACATGACCATTCTGCACCGGCATTAACAAAATTTCGCACGTTTCAGCCGCACGCTCAACCGGTCGAGGCTATTGCCGTTTCATGGCGCAATAAATCGTTTATCACCGCCGATGGTTCCGGCGCCATTCATCTTAATCACTCCACAACCGAACAAACTTTATTGGATCTTAATACCGGCCAAGCGCCGTTTATTATTAATTTTTCTCCGAAATCCGACGGCCTGTTGATCGTCCATGCTTCCGGTTTGATATCGAATTATCAACTTAGCAATGCGCATCCGGAAGCAACCTTGAAAACGTTGTTTGGAAAAGTGTGGTATGAGAGTTATCCCGAACCGACGTACACATGGCAATCGACCGGCGGCACCGATGATTTCGAATCTAAGATCAGCATGATCCCGTTGATATTCGGCACGCTCAAAGGGACGTTGTACGCCATGATTTTTGCCATTCCGCTGGCCATCTTCGGAGCGATTTATACATCGCAGTTCGCTCATCCGCGCATTCGTACGATCATAAAACCCACAGTGGAAATCATGGCCGCGCTGCCCAGCGTCGTGATCGGTTTTATCGCCGGACTTTGGCTCGCGCCGCTGATGAAAAACGTGATGGTCGAATTTATCGTCATGCTGATTCTGACGCCGTTATTGATTTTTATTTTTTTCTACGGGTACAGCAAATTGCCGCGGACGTGGACGGCGTCGATCAAACAAGGCTATGAAGTTTTTATGATGATTCCGATGTTGATCCTCGCCGGATTTCTGTGTTATCAAATCGGATTTTCGATCGAAAACGGCTTGCTCGGCGGCGACGTCCAAACGTGGTTGTACCAAACGCTCGGTATCCGATACGATCAGAGGAATGCAATCATCGTCGGGATTGCGATGGCGTTTGCCGTGATGCCGATTATTTTTACGATTACCGAAGATTCGCTCAGCAGCGTGCCGGCGCATCTGACGTCGGCGTCGCTCGCGCTCGGCGCCAGCCGCTGGCAAACGGCCATTAAAGTCGTGCTGCCTGCCGCAAGCGCGGGAATTTTCTCCGCCGTCATGATCGGTTTCGGCCGAGCCGTCGGTGAGACCATGATCGTATTAATGGCGACGGGGAATACGCCGATCATGGATTGGAGCATCTTCAACGGCATGCGCACGTTGTCGGCCAATATCGCCGTGGAAATTCCCGAAGCGCCGCACGGCGGTACGTTGTACCGGGTCTTGTTCCTCTCCGGCGCTTTGCTTTTTATCATGACGTTTATGGTCAACACCATTGCTGAAATTGTGCGGCAACGTTTAAGAAAAAAATACGCGACGATGTAGTTTAACAATTTGAACTCAATACGTCGCTTCGGCTCCGCCTCAGCGACCGTTTCCTCGCTCATTGGGCGAAGTCGAAATGAGCGTAAGAAAAAAGTCAATCGTTTCATCATCTGAAAACTATGGGTATTAGATTGCGCTTACGGCCAATTTAATTTAAAAAAATTGATATGAAAAAAATATTACAAAGCGGCGATTTATTTTTGTGGTTCACCGGTGCGGCGCTCGGCACGATTATCCTGCTGGTCTCGGGGCTGCTGTTTATCGTCGGATTGAACGGCGCAGGCGTATTCTGGCCGTCGAATCTTGCACTCGTGCAATATGCCGATGGGCGGCAATGGCTGGGCGAAATCGGTTCCGAAGAAATCATCCCGCAATCCAATCTCCCTGAAAATCTCCGCGGCGACGACCATACGCGTTTCCAGATGAAAATCGGCAACCGCGACGTGTACGGCGTCGACTTCAAATGGATCAACGATTATGAATTGACGGAATTGCGTTATCCGGAAAACGCCATCGCCCTTGAACGCCGTGAATACGGCAATCTGTACGGCTTTCTCGAAAGCATCAAAGAATCGGACCGGATAATCGTTCAAGGCGAAGAAGCGTTGACCACGTTCGAATCGCTGCTCGAAAAATCCAATGACGTGTTCGAACAACGAACCCGCCTCGAAAAAAGCGAAGTCGGCGCGGTCAATTTTCAGATTGAACAGTTACGCCTGACAATTAAAAAATTAGAATATGAAGGCGGACATGCAGCCGATGAAATTACCGCCATTCAAAATTCCATTCAGACGCTTCAACGGCAATATGAAACGCTCCGCGAGTCTATTGATGAATTAAATTCCAAAACGGCGTCCACGTACGTGGTTTTTAAAATCGCCGACGGTTCAACCAAAGAAATTCCTATTTCGAAAATCATTCGTTTTTACAAACCCAATCAGATGAATGGGATTGAGAAACTGCAATATTATGCGGCCAAGATCTGGGAATTTCTCGCCGACGATCCGAGGGAATCGAATACGGAAGGCGGCGTCTTTCCGGCCATTTTCGGAACGGTGATGATGGTATTGATCATGACGCTCGTTGTCGTACCTTTCGGAGTGATGGCTGCCGTGTACCTTCGCGAATATGCCAAACAAGGCGTGCTCGTACGATTGATCCGAATTGCCGTCAATAACCTGGCCGGGGTGCCGTCGATTGTATTCGGAATTTTCGGATTAGGTTTTTTTGTGTATGTATGCGGCGGCACGATCGATCAATTGTTTTATCCCGAACGGCTTCCGTCGCCGACGTGGGGCACCGGCGGGATTTTATGGGCGTCGCTGACATTGTCACTCCTGACAATCCCGGTCGTAATCGTTGCCACGGAGGAAGCGATCAGCGCCGTACCGAAAGGAGTGCGCGACGGCTCGATGGCTTTGGGCGCCACCAAATGGCAGACGACGTGGCGCGTGGTACTGCCGGCATCGACGCCGGGAATTTTGACGGGCGTGATTTTGTCGATGGCGCGCGGCGCGGGCGAAGTCGCTCCGCTTATGATCACCGGCGTCGTCAAACTCGCTCCGAATTTACCCATCGATCAGATTTGGCCGTTCGTGCATCTGGACCGTAAATTCATGCACCTTGGCTTTCACATTTACGACGTCGGATTTCAATCGCCGAATGTCGAAGCCGCCAAACCAATGGTGTTTATGACTGCGTTGCTGCTGATCGCAATCGTATTACTGCTGAATCTCACGGCGATCATCATTCGCGCGCGGCTAAGGAAAAAATATCAAAGTTCGGCTTTTTGATAAATTTGTTAACCAATAAAAATAAATATTTCGTACAATGAACCGAGAAATTCTTATGAATGAAAAACCGGCAGCCTATACCAATTTCAAACAAACATTGGACGGCAAAGCCACACATGAAAATCCCCAGAAAATCATGGCCAACGACGGCGAAAAAGGCGCGCATGCCGGAGCCTTGAAAATCAGCACGCGGCAGATCAACATGTATTACGGCGATCACCACGCGCTGAAAAATATCTCCCTCGACATTGCAGCCAATGAAGTCACGGCGTTGATCGGCCCTTCGGGCTGCGGTAAGTCAACGTACCTGCGCCTTTTCAACCGCATGAACGACCTGGTTGACAACGTCCGCATCGAGGGCGAAATTATCATCGACGGCAAAAATATTTACGGGCGCGATGTGGACGTGGTCGCGCTGCGCAAACGCGTCGGCATGATTTTTCAAAAATCCAACCCTTTTCCCAAATCGATTTACGACAACGTCGCTTATGGTCCGAAAGTCAACGGGTTATCTTCAAAAACTTCGCTGGACGAAATCGTCGAACGCTGCCTCCGCAAAGCCGCATTGTGGGATGAAGTAAAAGACCGGCTGAAAAGTTCCGCCTATAGCCTTTCCGGCGGACAGCAGCAGCGGCTTTGTATCGCCCGCGCATTGGCCGTCGATCCGGATATTTTGCTGATGGATGAGCCGTGCTCCGCTCTCGATCCGATCGCCACACAGAAAATCGAAGACCTGATCGAAGAACTTAAACACGATTACACGATCATCATCGTCACGCACAACATGCAGCAAGCCGCCCGTGTTTCGGATAAAACCGCCTTTATGTGGCTCGGACAACTGATCGAATTTAATGAAACTAAAAAAATATTTACATCGCCGTCGGAACGTATGACGGAAGATTATATTACGGGACGGTTCGGCTAAAAAATTTTATTTGCAAACGAGGAATGAATGAGAGTTATTAAAAAACCGAAAGACGGAGAATTTCCTCCGTATGCCAACATGTACATCAGGCTGTTGCCGGATGATGGACAATTGCTGAAGCATTTGAAAGACAATTTCGCCGTGACTAAAAAATTAATGACGTCATTAAGCGAAGATCAACTATTGTCTCGCTACGCCGAAAATAAGTGGACCATTAAAGAAGTATTAGTGCACATCATTGACGATGAGCGCATCTATGCTTACCGCGCGTTGCGTTTTGCCAGAAACGATCAAACGGAATTGCCCGGATTTGAACAGGATGATTTCGCTCGTTACTCAGGCGCCAATGAGCGGAGCTTGGCGAGCATTCTGGAAGAATATGAGGCCGTTCGCCATTCCACCATTACTTTGTTTAATGGCCTCCCGGACGAAGCGTTTTTGAGAGAAGGAATGGCCAACGGCAATAAAGCGACCGTACGTGCGCTGGCGTATCATATAGCCGGACACGAACTTCATCATCTCAATATCATCAAAGAAAAATATTTGAAATAAATTATTTTAACGAACTTGCGTGCCATACCTAATAACAGGATTGAATATGAAATCACAATTTACCGAACAACTGGCCAACCTCGAAAAACTGGTGATCGAGATGGGCAGTTTGGTCGAAAAACAAGTCAACGACGTCATCGTGTCGTTGATCAACCGCGATGAAGCCTTGGCCAAGACGGTTATTGAAAACGATAAAAAAGTCGATTTGCTGGAAGTGACCATCGACGAAGAAGTATTGAATATCCTCGCGCTGCATCAACCGGTTGCCTTTGACCTCCGCGATATTATCGGCATTTCTAAAATCAACGGCGACCTCGAACGGATCAGCGATCACGCACAGAACATCGCCGAGTCGGCCAAGTTCATCGTCAAAAATAATTACCAGGGGACGCTGGGCGTCATTCCGAAAATGTCGGAAGTCGTACAAGCCATGCTCAAAGACGCCATCGACAGTTTTATTCACAAAGACGTAGACATGGCGTTGTCGGTATGCAAACGCGACGACGAAATCGATAAGATGAACAAACATCTTTTTGCCGATATCCTGGCGAATATGATCAAAGACCCGAATACGATTCCAATGTCGCTGGAATTGATCCGCATCAGCAAAAATCTCGAGCGCATTGCCGATTTATGTACGAATATTTCCGAAGACGTTGTGTTTATCCGCAATGCCAAATCGATCAAACATGCCCGCGAACAGGAAGAATTGAAAAAGAATATTTCCGGTTAATTGAAAAAAATTACGGACTAATCTGAGGACCCCATGAGCAAAAAAATCAAAACCATTCTTTGCGTGGATGACGAACAGGATCTGCTGGACATTTTGAGTTACAATCTCAAAAAAGAAGGTTACAACGTTTACACGTCGGACAATGGCGAGAAGGCGATTCAGATTGCCGACCGGATCAAACCGGATTTGGTTCTCCTCGACATCATGATGCCGGGCATGGACGGATTGGAAGTTTGCCGGCAAATCCGCAACCATCCTCAGATCAAAGACGTGCACGTTATTTTTATTACGGCCAAAACTGGTGAAGTGGATGAAATTTTAGGGCTGGAATTCGGCGCGGACGACTATGTCACCAAACCTTTCAGCCCGCGCAAGATCATCACCAAGGTCAAAGCAGTGTTCCGGCGCGAAGAATTGCGCAAGGAATTTACCGAAGACAAAAAAGCAATTATTTCCTTCAAAGGCGTCGAAATCAATCGCCTGAACTATACCGTCAAGATCAATAACGAAGAAGTTAAGTTCTTGCACAAAGAATTTGAATTACTATATTTTCTCATGAATCGCCCGGGCATGGTTTTCTCACGCAATAATTTGTTGTACCACGTTTGGGGCGAAGACGCTTATTTTGTCGACCGGACCGTCGACGTGCACGTCACCAAAATCCGTAAAAAGCTCGGCCCGTACGGCGATTATATTCAGACGGTTCGCGGCGTCGGATACAAATTTTCTCCCAACGGAGCTGAATGAAACGGATCAGTTCGCAAATTTCTCTCGCGCTGATAGGCCTCTTTTTCGTAGGGTTTGTGCTCCTCCTCCTCATTGTCGACTTCACGCTCAAAAATAATTTACAAACACAGTTGATCGATCAGATGAAAATCGAATGCCTTCTGATCGACGACCTTTTACAGGCGGATTCGCTCGAGGCAGCCATTTTGCGCATCGCGCACGTTACGAAAGGGCGATTAACCGTTCTCGACGAAAAAGGCAATATTCTCGCCGACTCTGAAGAAAAAAATTTTAAAGTGGCGGCTGAAAATCATCTTAATCGGGACGAAGTTCAGCAAGCCATCGGAGCGATCGACGGGTTCGGATACTCCATCCGTCACAGCAAATCGATCGACGAAGATCTAATCTACACAGCGTATAAATCCCCCAAGGGACGTTTCATCCGTCTGTCGCAAAAACAGGAATTCGAAGAAAATATTATTCTGAAAGTCCGGCTGATTTTTTTGTCGGCCGCGCTCGCGTCGATTATACTGGTCTTATTGCTGATTCCCCGAGTTTCAAAACACATCACGCAGCCGTTGTCCGACATTATCGCGGCGGCGGAAGAAATCAAAGCCGGCAATTACGATAAAGAAATTGTTGCCCGCGAGCCTAATGAAATCGGAGAACTCGCGCGCATTCTCAATGAAATGTCCGCCAAGCTCAAAGGCGATATTCAAAAACTGAATCATTTGCAGGAAGTCCGCAAAGATTTCGTCGCCAATGCGTCGCATGAATTGCGTACCCCGATCAGTTCCATCCGCGGCTACGTCGAAACGCTTCTCGACGGCGCGCTGGAAGACGAAGCGGTCGGCCGTAAATTTCTCGAGCGCGCGTTGACCAACGTCATTCGCCTCGAAACGATCGTCAACGATATGCTTGATTTGTCGAAACTCGAATCCCGCGATAAAGGACTCAGCCTGCGGTATTTCGACCCGCTCGCCGTGGTCAATAATCTGATCGGTGAATTCGAAGAAACGGCCCATAAAAAAAATCTGAAACTTTTCAGTAAGAATGAATTGCCCGCCGATTTCAAGCTGTTCGCCGATTGGTATCAATTCGAAAAAGCATTGATCAATCTCGTCGAAAATGCGATCAAATACACCGAAAAAGGCCAGGTCTGTATCCGGATGGCCGTTCATGATAAAAATTTTGTTCTGTCAGTCGAAGACACCGGGCCTGGAATTAATCCCGACGATTTATCACGCATTTTCGAACGTTTTTACCGCGTCGACAAAGGCCGTTCGCGCCAGCAAGGCGGCAGCGGGTTGGGGCTCTCTATCGTCAAACACGTCATGGACATCCACAAAGGCAGCGTTCATGTTGAGAGCGAACCCGGCAAAGGCACGCGTTTTATCCTCACTTTCCCCGCCACCCCGGCTCATGAAATCATAGGACCAATGGCTAAAATCGGTTAATCCACTCCTTAGGTTTGTTAATGCCGTTTCGTAGCTCTCTGCTTGCGCAGGCTTCGTCCAAAAGCTGATCTGTCTCAGGGCAGCCCCCCCGCGGCTATTGGTTTCAAAACATGTATTTCCTCTCAAAGAGTTTTCGCTGCTCTGCGAGATTGTATTTTGACGTGGATTCTAATTTTTCAAGCTAAGGCCGCAAAATTGTTATCGAAATATTTCTTGAATGTTAAACTAAAATTAATTATGATGCCCTGCATTTTGTCCAACCTTTAACGGAACCAAGCCATGGGATTTGACAACATCATCCAGATTCTGCTGCCGAAAGACGACAAGTTTTTCGGTTTCTTCGAAGAAACGACCGAATCGATTCTCAAAGCGTCCGAACTCATGAAGACGATTGCCGGCGCTGCCGAAAACGATCAGGCCGGTATTCTCAATCAAGTTCACGACTACGAACATCGTTGTGATGAGATTACCCACAAAATTTTTGCCGAACTCAACGCGACGTTTGTGACTCCTTTTGACCGCGAAGACATTCAAACACTCGCTTCGGCGCTCGACGATATTATTGATTTTATGGATGAAGCTGCACGCCGCTTTACGTTATACAAAATCCGCGAATTTCCTCAATCGATGATGGAATTGATCGATATTCTGAACAAGTCGATTGCCGAACTACATCGAGGCGTGTCATTACTCCGGGACAAACACAAGACCAAGGAGTTGCGGAAAATTTTGGAAAAAGTTCACGAATACGAAAACGAAGCCGATCTTGTGTTTGAACAAACCATTGCCCATCTTTTTGAAAATGAAAAAGATTCCATCAAAGTGATCAAACTCAAAGACATTTACGGCAGCTTGGAGCGCGCTACCGACAAGTGTGAAGACGCAGCCAACGTACTCGAAACGATCCTCATCAAACACGCCTAACTTTTGTAAACATGCTGACTCTGGTTATTACGATCATTATCATCGCTTTGATTTTCGACTTTCTCAACGGCTTCCACGATTCGGCCAATTCCATTGCCACGGTGGTATCGACCCGCGTGCTTACGCCGCGCAAAGCCGTGGTATGGGCAGCTTTCTTCAATATGGCTGCGGCGTTTTTATTCGACGTGCACATTGCAAAAACCATTGGCAAAGGATTGATCGACATTGCCGTCGTCAATGAATGGGTCATTATGAGCGCATTGGTCGGCGCCATCGTATGGAATTTGTTGACGTGGTACTACGGCATCCCGTCGAGTTCTTCGCATGCGTTAATGGGTGGTTATGCAGGCGCGGCCATTGCCAAAGCAGGATGGGGATCGATCATCGCCAGCGGCTGGACGAACACATTGGTTTTTATCGCCGTCGCTCCACTGATGGGAATGCTGATGGGTTTCACGCTGATGGTTATTCTGTCGTGGTTGTTTTATAAAAAATCGTCGTCAAAAGTCAACGATTCCTTCCGCAAGCTTCAATTGGTTTCCGCCGCCTTTTACAGCCTCGGCCACGGCACCAACGATGCCCAAAAAACGATGGGAATCATTACGGGTTTATTGCTCACCGCGGGTTATCTGCAAACTTTTGAAGTTCCGTTCTGGGTGATACTCATTTCACATTTTGCAATCGGGTTGGGTACGCTTTTCGGCGGGTGGCGCATCGTGAAAACGATGGGACAAAAAATTACCAAGTTGAAACCCTCCGGCGGATTTTGTGCGGAAACCGCGGGAGCGATCACTCTACTGGTCACGGCATTTGGCGGAATTTCAGTCAGTACGACTCACACGATTACCGGCGCGATTATGGGCGTCGGCGCAACCAAACGAGTCTCGGCTGTTCGGTGGGGGCTTGCAGGCAATATTGTCATCGCGTGGATTCTGACGATTCCTGCATCGGCTTTGGTAGGCGCGGCGTTTTATTATCTCGTAGCCTACTTTCAATAATTGTCATATCAATTTTTCAAGTTTCTCATTCACCAGTTTTTCAGCTTTATTCCAATCGATCTCATTCACGTTCGATTTCCCAAACGCCAGCTCACTTAAAATCGTGTCCTGAATTTTTCCCCTCGAAAGCGCGATCGAATAAGGCATCCTCCTGAAGGTTACCATAGAATATTTCGGGACAAAACGATCCGGAAATTTTTCTTCGAGAACATGTTCGATTTTTTTCTTCAGAATAAACGCCGGATCGGCCACCAGATCGCGCATTTCGTAAAAATTTTCCACCGCCAGATCGGCAATCGCATCCGTATTGATTTTTCGTAATGCTTCATATTCCGAAAATATTTTTTCCCAATCATCGCCATATCGCCCGACGCATTCATCCAATACCACGCAGTCTTCAAACGAACAATTCATTCCTTGCCCGAAAAACGGAACGATCGCGTGCGCCGCATCGCCCAATAACGAGGCCGTATGGCCGACATGCCATGGAAAACATTTGACCGTCATCAGCGAACTGGTCGGATTGGAAAAAAAATCTTCGATCAAGGTCGGCATGAGCGGAACGGCGTCGGTAAATTGTTCGTCAAAAAAGCGGCGGACTTTTTCTTTAGTATTAAGACTGGCAAAACTAACGCCGCCTTCCATTGGAAAGAACAACGTGCATGTAAAACTGCCGTCCAAATTCGGCAGCGCAATCAGCATGTACGTTTTTCTCGGCCAGATGTGAAGGGCATTTTTTTCAATTAAGAATTTTCCGCCAGGCCCGGCGGGAATCGACAATTCTTTGTATCCGTGTTCGAGATAGCTCTGAGAATAATTAAACCGCCCGATTTTCATCATGTCGTAACGAATAGCTGAAGCCGAACCATCCGTACCGATAACCGTGCCGGCTTTGACGCATGAAGTTTCTCCGGTCGTTTCATCAAAAATTTCCGCTTCGCCTGTTGTAAAATTTATTCCTGTACAACGTTTGTTAAAATAAATTTTAACTCTGTCGTAACCTTCAGCGAGATCCATCATCGCCATATTCAATTGGCCGCGCGACACGGAATAAATAACTTCGGTATCATTGTTTCCATAGGGGATGAAATTCAGCGCGCCTTCCGGAGCGTGAATGAGACGGCCTTTCATGGGAATAGCGATTTTCAAAATGTCCTGATCGAGCCCGACGCCTTGTAAAGCATGCAACCCGCGCAACGATAGGGCAAGATTGATCGAACGGCCGGCGCTGATTTTAGTGGTACGCATGTTCGGCCTTCGTTCGTAGATATCGACATAAAAACCGCGTTTAGCTAAATAAACCGCCAGAAGCGATCCGGCTAATCCAGCTCCGATCAGAATGATTCGTTTTTCTTTCATGGTTTTTTCCAAAGAGTAAAATAGCCTCAAAAACGATTATCGGATTTCTCGCAAAGCCTCTGAGAATATACCTCTCTGCGCCTTCATGCGAGATTGTATTTTTTTGAGATGGATTCAGTGAGAACTAAATCGCTTCTCTCAGTATTTCCGAAAAACGGTAAACATCCATAAATGAATTATACAAAGGCGCGGGCGCAACGCGAACGACATCCGGTTCGCGCCAGTCGCAGAATACGCCGCTATCAGTCAGCTTCTGATGAAATTTCTTTCCGTTGCCGTGAATCCTCAGCGATAACTGGTTTCCTCTTTGGTTGCGATCCGTTGGGGTGATAATCGTAATGGATGTTCCGGCAATTTCCCGGATGATCGACTCAAGATAACCGGTCAGCAAATCGCCTTTGGCGCGGATATTTTCCATACCCGCTTCATCGAAAATTTCGAGCGACGCGTTCACAGCGGCCATCGAAAGAATCGGCGGATTGCTCAATTGCCAGCCTTCAGCGCCTTCGATCGGAATAAAATCCGGACCCATAATAAATCGCGTTTTCTTGTCGTGTCCCCACCATCCTGCAAACCGTGGTCTATCGGATTTACGCGCGTGGCGTTCGTGCACAAAACATCCGGCGATGCTTCCCGGTCCCGAATTAAGATATTTGTACGAACACCATACGGCAAAATCCACGTCCCACTCGTGCAATTTCAAAACCAAATTCCCGGCCGCATGCGCCAGATCAAATCCAACCGCACATCCTTGAGCGTGTCCGGCTTTTGTAATACGCTCCATATCGTATGCCTGGCCGGAATAATAATTAATGCCGCCCATGAGAATCAGCGCAATGTTCTTGCCCTCTTTCTCGATGAGCCCTTCAATATCTTCCGTTCTGATAACATCTTCGCCCGTGCGCGGTACAACTTCCAGAATCGCATCCTTAGCATCAAAATGGTGAAACGCAATCTGCGACTGCACCGCATACTGATCGGAAGGAAAGGCGGTGTGCTCCATTAAAACTTTATAACGCGTAGCCGTCGGGCGATAAAAGGAAACCATCATTAAGTGCAGATTGACCGTGAGTGAATTCATGTTGACGACTTCAATCGGTTTGGCGCCGACGAGACGCGCTGTTTTCTCCGTCAGAAATTCATGATACGGCATCCACGGCCGCTTTGCATGAAAGTGCCCTTCGACCGCAAGATTCTCCCAGTCTTTGAGTTCCTGCTCAAGATGCGTACGAATACTTTTGGGCTGCAATCCTAGAGAATTTCCACATAAATAAATACCATCATCGCCGTTTTTTAATTTTGGAATATAAAATCGTTCTCTGAATTTTTTTAACGGATCTTTCGAATCCATTTCTTCAGCAAATGATCGGCTGACTTCGAATTTGGTCATGAACTGATTTTTTTTAATTGATAATAATTGCTAAGAGCATAGGGCAAAGAGCCTCAACTTAATGAACGTTGGAAGTTAGTAATTTTCCGGCACAAGTGATCCAAATCAGTCAACAAATTTTGCAATAAATTGTCTTCCACTATTTTTCGTTTTCTCAAAACCATTAAAATATTAGCATTTTCAAAAGTTGAACGCCGTGCAACGTTTAAAAAATAAATAAATTCTTTTTTAGAATTTGAACCGGACCCTTCGGCGATGTTATTGGACATACTTAAACCCGCTCCACGCAATTGCTCTGAAAAACGGTATAATTTTTTCTGTTCTATCGAGTCGGCTATATCGAATAATTTATCGGCAATCTCAATCGACATCTTCCAAATTTCTAAGTCTTGAAATCTAAACTTAACCATTCTCCCTCACTTTCTTACTTTTATTTAAACTTTTTACTTTGCTCCTTACTCTTTGCCCTTTGCCCATGCTCTTTGCTTCTCAAACTTTCACTTCATACAGAAAAACCCTGCTCGGCGCAGCGTCAGCAATAAAATTGGGAATTTGAATGTGCGTTAAATAACGTCCGTCAGGAATCTCATCCGGAACGAAAATCATTTCAGTGATCGTTTTGATAGAAGGTTCTTTTGGATCGACGTCGTGAGAGCCTTGCGGCACGGCCCAAAAAATATGATGCGCGCTTAATCGTCCTTCATCAAACGTTCGGTCAACCGATGGAATATCAACTAACAAATGTTCGACACCGAGCGAAACAATATATTCCATAGCTTCCAATGAAAAAAATGGCGGCGGCATTTCGAGATATTTGCGCGATTGTTTTGAAAGATCGTTAGGCCGCGTACGAATGATCAACGCTTTCAGAAAATCAGGCGATGCGTTTTCCAAAACATAAAAGAGAGATTTCGACGTGATCAATCGGTCATCGTGTAATTTTTCAGGAGAATATGTTTCAAGCGAATCGACGGCTTTCTCAGGCGTAATGGTCACCAATGTCCCTTGAAAAAAAACATCCCGCAATATTTTATGAACGGAAATACGTTCATGAGCGATGTGACCGACGCACTCCGTGTGTGTCCCATTGCAGTGCGGGATCAGGCGATATTCTTCGAAATTGCAACTGCCGCCACGACGCACGTCACCGATAAACTGGCCGTCTTCATAGGTTTTTGCAGATGCGATTGGAACATTATAGGTATTCGGTTGCGCACCATTAAATACTACAGGAATGGAAATATCAATGGGATTGAGCAAATTAATTTCATACGAAAAAGAACCGGACGAAAAATGAATGAGCATAGAATATTTTCTGATTAAATGAACCGTTCCTTTTTTTGGCCAAGCCATTCCAACGCCGTCTTATACAAAAGTTGCTCTTTGACGGACGGACTAAGTGCGCTCATGGATTCGATCAATTCACCCGGAGCCTGTTCGCCCAGCGGAAACGGATAATCCGAACCTAAAGCGATTCGATCGGCGCCAACCAAATCGATCAGGTATTGTAACATTACGGGATCGTGTACCAGAGAATCTAAGTAAAATTTTCCAAGATAATTTCGCGGATTGACATCATTGTCAACAGCCACTAAATCGGGACGTACATTGAATCCATGTTCAATACGCCCGATAGTCGCGGGAAATGAGCCGCCGCCGTGCGCGAACGCGACGCGAAGTTTCGGCAATCGTTCGAAAACGCCGCCGAAGATCATTGAACAAATCGCCAGTGAAGTTTCCGCCGGCATTCCGACGAGCCACGGCAACCAATATTTCGGCATTTTCTCTTTACCCATCATGTCCCACGGATGAACAAATACCGCCGCTCCCAATTCCGCCGCCGCTTCAAAAACGGGAAAAAGATTTTCGTCGTTCAAATTCCATTCATTCACATGAGAACCGATTTGAATTCCAGCCAATTTTAATTCTTTAACGCATCTTTCCAATTCATTCGCGGCCAACTTGGCGTCTTGCATGGGCACGGTGCCAAGTCCAATAAAGCGTTTTGGAAATTGTTGGACGACTCCTGCGATATGATCGTTCAGAAGTTTGGACAAATCGAAGGCATGTTCCGGCTTGGCCCAGTAATTGAACATCACCGGTACGGTGGACAACACCTGCACACGCACATGATGTTGATCGCAGTCACGCATGCGCTCTTGCGGATCCCAGCAATTGGATTGAATTTCACGGAAAGTTTTACCGTCGATCATCATCCGTGCACAACACGGTTTGTAATGATCGAGTTGTACAAATCCGCCGTAGCCGTACCGTTCTTTCAGATCGGGCCAATGTTCGGGAAGAATGTGCGTGTGTATATCGATTTTCAAAAATAATTCCTATGATTTCAGAACCGGCCGTTCCATCCGGGTGCCGCATTTTTTGCAGGTGCTGTTGGCTTCATTATTATAAAATCGCTCGAAAACCGGCGGCAGTTGTTTGACAATATCGGTCAGATAGAAATATTCATCATACATTTTGGCGCCGCATTTTTCGCAATACCATTGCAATCCGTCCATTTCTTTTTCATCGCGTTTGCGTTCGATGACGAGGCCGACGGTGTTGGCCGGGCGCTGCGGCGAATGCGGCGTACGCGGCGGCAACAAAAATATATCGCCCTGATTGATCGGGATATCCACCGGTTTGCCGTCTTCAATAATTTTCAGAACCATATTGCCTTCAAGCTGGTAATAAAATTCTTCGCCTTCATTATAATGATAATCTTTGCGGGCATTCGGGCCGCCGACGACCATGATGATAAATTCCGTGTCTTTCCAGACAACCTGATTGCCAACGGGCGGCTTGAGCATATCGCGATGCTCGTCGATCCATTTTTTGAAATTAAAAGCTTGCAATTTTGCCATAACTTCACCTCTATGCGGTTAGGTTAATTGATTCACGACAACTTTATACATTTGAAAAATTATAATCAAACCATTGTTCGGGCGAATCGGCCGAGAGATCGCCTCGTGACTTGGCTTGAATTTTTTCTTGGATATTCTCAAACGATCGCGTAATCATCAAATGATTAAGACTGGTACCGTGTTCCCATCCGAGTTTCTCAGCCAAAGCCAAAATACGTTCTGCGCCAAAACGCTTCATCAAAGCCGAATCCAATGCTTCATGATAAATTAAAACCGGTGAAGGCCAGTTACCCACCGCATTAGCAACCATCTGATCTTTCGAAGGAACAGGATAATATTCCGCAACAATGGCTTTCATCGGCTGAACCGCACTGCCGCTTGTGATCGCTGCGAATACATCGCTCATGGCCAATGCCAAATTATAATGCCCTTCCATCCAACGCTGTAAATCAATCGACGACCGAAGTGCAGTACCGGTAAGCGCTTTTGCATCGAGGTGTTTCTGAATCGATTCAAAAGTGGTTTTAAAATGCGCGACGATTAACACAGGAATCTTTGAATTTTGAGCTGCTATAACATCCGACAAAATACCCGAAAATTTTTCATCTTGCGAACGCCAGATTTTAGTGTCCTGGATTTTGGCGGATTTCTTTTTGTTAAACAAACCAAACATATCTACTCAATCGTTGCAATTACTTTGAGTTCAATAGCAATCGGCGTCGGAAGCGCATTCACTTCTACCGTTGTGCGGCATGGTCGATTGTCTTTGAAATACTCGGCATAAACTCGATTATACGTCTGAAAATCTTTTTTCATATTGGTCAGAAACACAGTCACATCGACGATCTGATTCCAGTCAGATCCGGCATCTTCAAGAATTGCACGGACATTTTTAAAAACAGAATGGCATTGCGTTTCGATATCGTACGAAAGAATACGTCCTTTGCCGTCCAATTCAACGCCCGGAATTTTTTTCGTTCCTCGTTCACGCGGTCCCACGCCTGACAAAAACAATAAATTCCCGACTCGACGCGCATGCGGATACAAACCGACGGGTTCCGGCGCCCTGGAAGACTCGACGATTTTAGATTTCGGATTTTTAGATTGGGAAATTGGGATTGTGGAATTCGGAATGCGGAGTTCGGCCGATTTGATTTTATTTTTCACGGTACGAATGGAAGATACAATCATAGCAATAATTTCATCGTTTTCGCGAATAAGTTCTTTCATTTTTTCTTTTCTTGTTATCTCCATTTCGTCGATCATCTCAAGCCACAACATGGTTTCATCCGCTTCACTTTCGACAATTCCCAATTTAGCTATGAACTCAGCCTCCGATCTGGCTCGTGACGCCTCGCGATAATTGGCCGCAATAGACGTTGCCGATTTTAACAATTGATAGCCAATGACTTTGCCTTCCCTGTTTTCAGGCAGTTGCCGGCATAGAAGAACGACCTCTTTAGCAAACGTTTTTGTTCTTTCTCTCAATTCATTTTGCATATATTCTCCACTTCAGAATCCGCATTTCCGCATTCCGAATTCCGCATTTCACAATCCTAAAATTCTAAATTTATTTATACAAGTCTTCAATTTTCTTTCCGTCAGTTCCTTCCATTGTAAATCCTAACAAAGATGCGATGGTTACCGGTAAATCGATTTGCGAATAACGATCAATTATAATCCGATCTTGGTCGAATTCAGGCCCATAAGCAAACAACGAAATATGGCGGCAGCCTGGACACGAATCACCATGCGAAACGAACCCATTGGATATTCCGTCCACATGGCGTCCGTGATCGTGAGTAACAAAAAGAGTTGTACGATTAGCATAAACCGGATCATTCTGGATAAACTTCCAAACGGCAAAAGCCCAGCGATCGCCGTCACGTATGCCTCTCACGTATGCTTGCCAGTCACCAGCATGCGCGCTGACGTCTGGTTCTTTGAAATGAATCAACGTCAAGTTGGGGTGGTATGTATCGAAAATGTCTAAGGCACGCGTCAGCGTCAGCGAATCTTCACGATTGCCCGAACCCAGCCCGGAAATGCCACAGTCACGAGCGGGACGAAATTGATGTTGCCACGCACTGTCTTTGCAATCAGTCAATACTTCTAATTTGTCTTTACTTGTAATAACCCAGGCCGATGTCGAATCAAGATTGTTATGTTTTAAAAAATATTGAAACACCGACGGATGATCGGGCAACTCCTGACCCGAATTATTGATCGTCTGATAATATCCGGTCAACATCGCGGTGTGCCCGGCTGTCGTTTCCGTTGCGCCATCATTAAAGAAATTTGCCAACAGTACGCCGGACGCCAGCATGCTGTCTTTCATAAACGGCATCAAACTTCCCGCCGAATCGCCCCATGTTTCTGAAAATCTTGGCCCATCAATCACGACAACGATCACATTTTCAGTAACAGGGGTTTTAATATCCTCGTTATCTTCGCGGCATTGGATGAATAAAAAACTCACCGCGGCAATAAAGCCGTAAATGAAATATTTCGTTTTATAACTTGACACAAACATTCTTCGCTTCTGTAAAAAACCTCAACGCTTCCCAACCGCCTTCGCGGCCGACACCGGAATTTTTCACTCCGCCGAACGGCGTCCTCAAATCGCGCAACATCCAGCAATTGATCCACACAATTCCTGTTTTCAGTAAATTGGCTACGCGATGCGCGCGGGTAAGATCTTGCGTCCATACAATCGAAGCCAGTCCGTAGGAAGTTGAGTTGGCTATCGTCATCGCTTGTTCTTCTGAATCGAAAGGCATCAGCGTCACCACCGGCCCGAAAATTTCTTCCTGATTGGTCCGACAATCGTACGATAAACCGTCGATCACTGTCGGAGCGATAAACCATCCATTTTGACAACGTCCGCTCAGTTTGACGACATCACCTCCGCACCGAATTTTTCCGCCTTCTTTTTTTGCAAGATCGATGTAATGCAAAATTTTTTCCATGTGTTGCTTCGAAACGATCGCGCCTTGGTGTGTATCTTCCGACAACGGATCGCCGACTTTCAATGATTTAACGCGCTCAACAAAATCATTAAGAAAACGATCATAGATTGAGCGTTCGACCAACATGCGCGATCCGCAAAGGCAAATTTCGCCTTGATTTGAAAATGAAGACCGTACGCTTGTTTCCAACATTTCGTCATAATGACAATCGGCAAAAATGATGTTCGGATTCTTTCCGCCGAGTTCGAGCGATAATTTTTTGAACATCGGCGCGGCGATACGGGCGATTTCCGCTCCCGTCTTGGTTCCTCCGGTAAATGAAATGGCGGTAATTTTCGGATGTTTGGAAATAGCATCGCCGACTTTCGGCCCAAGCCCGTGCACGATATTCAATACGCCCGCAGGCAATCCCGCTTCCTTGCAAATATCGGACAACAAGTACGCTGTCATGGGCGTGATTTCAGAAGGTTTTGCAACGACGCAATTACCGGCAGCCAGCGCCGGAGCAATTTTCCAAGTGAATAAATACAATGGAAGATTCCACGGAGAAATGCACCCCACTACACCCATCGGCGCGCGAACGGTATAATTCACCGCGCGATTTTCCATCACATGCGCCTCACTGGCAAAATGCAAAATGCCCGTTGCAAAAAAATGAAAATTGCTCGATGCGCGAGAAATATCGACCGTGCGGGCGAGGCTCACCGGTTTTCCTTGATCGATGCTTTCGGCGAGCGCCAATTGATCTAAATTCTTATCGATTAATTCACTGATGCGCATGAGAATTCGAGAACGTTGTTCAGCCGGGGTAACCGACCAATCTGAAAAAGCTTTTTCAGCCGCCGATACAGCCGCTGCAACATCACGTTCGTCTGAATCCGGAACAAACGAATACACTTCTCCGGTTGCCGGATTGTAATTATCCAGATACTGAGCGCTAATTGGCGGAACTAATTGTCCGTCGATGTAGTTGAGGATTTTTTGCACAAATTACCCGCGATCCTTAAATATATCCACGCCTTGGTCATACATTCGGTCCAGCATCACGCCTACGCCGGATGTAATTGCCAATTCTTTTTCGTTCGCCGAGATCGGAATCAGATTTAATAATTTCACAGTCATTTCTTTCTGCACGACCTGATCCCAGCCGCCTTTTTTAAAGGCCGGGTGAAAAATTATCGACGAACAATTTTCGAACTGCGGAATGTGCCCGACGTCAGGCAATACGTGCCAGTAATCGAAATGATTATTGTTCAAGAAAGGCCAGGTTGCAATATTAGCCAAAAAAGCCGCCGCATCCGATTCCTCCTGTTCGCTCATGCTCCCGCGAATCGTCCAGTGAATCTCGCATCGATGCGGGCAACCGATCATCGCCCGTTCACCCATCCCCATCGTCGACAACGTCGTCATTGGAATTTCAGGCGTCGGCCGCCAGACAAACACATCTAAGTAATCCAAAACGGACTTGTTGATGGCGGCATGTGCATCGAATCGAAAATGAATATCGGGTTCTCCGTAATGCGCGACATGCTCATCAAAAACAAATCGCATCAATTCGGATGGTTCTATGATCATAGTTTGTTAGTCAAAAATTCTTTTTACAAACATCCAGTTCGTCCGCCGTCAACGGGAATGTTGATGCCGTTAATATACGCAGCGAAGGGCGATGCCAGGAATACGGCGGCGTAGGCAAGT
>JABWBZ010000283.1 GCA_013359335.1 bacterium | reverse complement strand
CATGATCGGAATGCTGGAGCCCGAGTATCGTGAGGTGATCGAGGGCTTTGCCGATGTGCGCAATGTCTTCCGGTTGCCCTCGCGCGAGGTCGTCGCGGGCCTGTTTGTCACCGACGGCAAGATTACGCGCCAGTATACTGTGCGCGTGCTCCGCAGCGGCGTGGTGATCTTCGACGGCCGGATCGGTAGCCTGAAGCGCTTCAAGGACGATGTACGCGAAGTGCAGTCGGGCTACGAGTGCGGTCTGGTGGTCGATGGCTTCAATGATATCGCTGATTTTTTTTGAATTAAGGCGCAATCAATTATTCGATCAATTTGTCGCCAATGTGCTGGTGGACAACGGCTTCAAAGCATGGATCGACAATATTGCATGGAGTCCTGAAATATTTATAACGTCGTTTACGGCATTGTTTTTTCTTTTTTTCATTGTGACGGGACTACTGATCAAACTGTTTACGTATGTGTTTCGTGTGCAGGTTTATTTTCAGCAGACTTTTCTGGCCGGTCTGTGGAGCAGTTCGCATTACCTGTTTTTGATGCCGTGCGTGATTTTATTCCAGCGCTTGATGCGCATCGATTTTTTTATGACGCTCGCCGTGATTATTTGTGTGATCATGGCGGCTTGGCACGTGATACGCATATTTCGGATTCTCAAAATCATATACAACGTCTCATGGAATAAAATTTTGATTATTTTCGGTGGGTTGCTGATTGCAATCATCGCGATCATCAGTATCCGGTATTCGCGCAATCATGACATGTTTAATCTGATGGAGTATTCTGAAAAAATTTATCAAAGCAGAAATTATTCATTCGATTAAAGGAGCGGCGGTGCATTCCGAAGAAGTGTTAGACATATTCAGGAAAACCGGCGCGTTACTCGAAGGCCATTTTATTTTGACTTCCGGTGCGCACAGCCCCAATTATTTTCAATGCGCCAAAGTGCTGCAATATCCCAATTACGCGCAGATTTTGTGCGGGGAGATCGGGCTGCATTTTGCGGCGCATAAAATTCACGCGGTCGTCGCGCCGGCGGTTGGCGGCATTATTGTCGGTCATGAAGTCGCAAGAACTTTAAATGCACGGTGTATTTTCGCCGAAAGGGAAAACGGTCTCATGCAATTGCGACGTGGATTTGAAATTCACCGCGACGAAAACGTGCTCGTCGTCGAAGACGTCGTGACAACCGGCGGATCGGTGAAAGAAGTCGTGCAACTTTGTCGCGATCGCGATGCCAATGTCATCGGTGTCGGCTATATCGTCGATCGAAGCAACGGAACAGTGGGATTCGGCGTTCCAAAATTTTCATTATTGAGCATGGACGTTAAAAAATACGATCCATCGGATTGTCCATTATGCCGCGAAGGCCGGCTTCCAGCCGTCAAGCCCGGAAGCCGCTCGCTCAAATCCTGATGCGTTTTCTTTAGTTTTTTTTAATTGAGGTCGCGCCCGATTATCTATAACTTATTTTAAGCATGTCTGAAACATTCAAAATATGCGTTCTGGCCAGCGGCAGTAAAGGGAATTGCGTGTATCTTAAAGCCGGTGAAACGGAATGCCTGATTGACGCCGGACTTTCCTGCAGGGAAATTGAAAAACGATTGAAAGCCATCGGGGCGAACGCCGGAACCATCCGGCATATTTTCATGACGCACGAACATGTCGATCACATTCAGGGACTTCCCGTGTTTACAAAAAAATATAGCGTGCACGTGCACATGAATCAGAGTATGTATTTGCACGCCGGTTCGATGGTTTCAAAGAAAACGTACATTCATTTGTTCGAAGACGCTTTTACGGTGGATCAATTGCTGGTCGAACCGTTTTCAATTTTGCATGACGCCATCGATCCGGTAGGCTACTGTTTTCATTATCAGGGCAAAAAAGCGAGCGTGCTGACGGATGTAGGTTATGCGACCCAGTTAGTCAAAGAAAAAATCAAACAAAGCAACGTATTAATTCTCGAATCGAATCATGATGAACGCTTGCTGATGGAAGGCCGTTACCCATGGCCGCTGAAACAACGCATTGCGAGCCGTGTCGGTCATTTGTCCAATCGCCAGGCGGCAGCTTTGATTCAGGAAACGATTCATCCCGAATTGAAACACATCATCCTTGCGCATTTGAGCGAAGAGAATAACCGGCCGTCGTTGGCGATGGAAACTTTGTATCAACATCTGACGGCCAATGCCGTGACGTTTTCACACATCGATATCGGACTGGCGCATCAGCATCACGTCGGCGATGTTGTCATTGTAAATTAATGGACTATGAAGAATTCCGAAGAACATAAAGATCCGTTGGCGGAACTGACTGAGGCTGAAGCCAAATGGAGCAAAAGCGACAGCCAGTTTCTCAAAGACCTTTTGACCACGTTTTATCGTCAGACTTTGCCTTTCGACATTCAAGTGTATAAAACTTTCAACGAACAGCCTCCTGACGTCCGCATGGCGATTCAGAATGACGCATTTTGGAGTAAAGTCGGCAAATACATCGAAGTGCTCGACTTCAGCGAAGTTGAACGCGAAAGATTTGCGCACGAATCCGAATCGGAAAAACTCGCCTTATTTTTGCTTTTTGAAAAAAATCCAATGGTGCTGGAAGCGGTTTTTAATAATCCGCGCTTGCCGACTAAAATTCTTTTTGATTATATCAACCTGATCAAAGAGCGCGACATCGACCGCGAAGACGACAAAATTCTCAAACAAGCGCAGTCGGTGATGAAAAAGCGCAGCCGCCGGATCATCAAAGCGCGCGACATTCAGGCCATTACGCGCGAGGCGATAACGGAAGGTACGTTGGTTACGCTTTTTACTTATTTGGCGGACGACGACTCGCAAATCGTTGCGGCGGCCAGTAACGCCGTGTCTTCCGTGCCGTCGGCTTTTTTGAAGAAAATGCTGGACGACGATGAAATTGTCGATAAAATCCGTGGCCGGTTGCCGCAGGCGACCGGGATCGACGTGTTCAATATTTTACACGCGGCGGTAAGGATGGTTTTGAAAGCGCTCGAATCCAATCAAATGCTGGGCACGGCGGAACGTACCGATCCGACCGGCGCGGGCATTGGGTTACGCAATAGCCTGCGCAATCGCAAATTACGCGAATTGGAACGCAGCGTACAAGATCCGTCCGACTTTTTTAATCTCAGCGTACTCGCCTTCATGCATCTTGAACCGGATAAAGAAATCAGTACCCGGGCGGCGGAAATTTTACAATTAGACGATATTTTCGAATTGGTTTCCGACGAATCCACGCCGCGGCGAATTGTCGACAGCGTTTTGCGATTAATGGAAAAGCATCCGGATGAAGGCATTCAAGGGCGCGTCAAAGAAGTCCGATTCAAAGAAGCGGAACGTCTCAATAAAAAAATGAAGGAAATCGAAATCAGCGTGAATGCCTATTTTGACGTGATTTTTCAATCGCTCGGTTATTCACGGATCAACGACCAGAAAGACGCCATTCAGGTTCTGAAAACAGCCCTGAATTATCTGCAGCAATTTCGCGCTGAAAATGCAAAAGTCGAACCGGAATCCGATCAAACCGCTCAGGCGCACATCAATCGAGCTATCCAGCATTTTCAAGGCTCGATCAGCAATCTCTACCTCGATACGAAAAAAGAAGTGTTCGAAGAACTCGATCAAATTCAGGGCATGATCAAACATATTCTGGATCTGAAGAATTTTAAATTCGATGATGAATCGCATGAATCGGAAGAACCGATCGACGAATCCGTTTTGAATAAAGCCGTGATGATCTGGCGTGCCGCGATGAGTCAGTATCTCGGACGCATCAAGGATCTTGAGGAAATGCTGCATTTGAAATGGGCCAAACTCGTTCAGGAAGTTGAACCGTCGAAAAAACAAGAAGCGCACGAGGATGAATTGCATGAGGCTTTCAGCGAAATCGAAAAATCCCACAAAGATATGATTGAATGCAAATTGAAAATTCCCTGCCGTGAATGCAAACGACGCGGATGCGCTTCAGAAAGATTTATGCTGCAAGTCGATTTTCTTCTTGACGAGATCAATGATAATTTCAGCAAGCTGAAACAAGCCAACCATCATGCCTGACTGCCTTTTGCCGCGATCGTTTTATCACCGTCCCACTTTGGAAGTCGCTCCCGAATTGTTAGGAAAAATTCTCGTCCGACGGCATCGGGGAATCATCACGTCGGGACGTATCGTGGAAGTAGAAGCCTATACTCATGCAGACGACCCGGCGTCGCATGCATTCCGCGGCCAAACCCAACGCAACGCCGTCATGTTCGGAGCGCCCGGCCATGCGTATGTGTATTTTATTTATGGCATGTATTATTGTGTGAACGTGGTAACGGAACGCGACGGTGTGGCGGGGGCGTGCCTCATCCGGGCACTGGAACCGGTTACCGGAATCGATGTCATGAAAAAACGCAGGCGCGTCG
>JABWBZ010000017.1 GCA_013359335.1 bacterium | reverse complement strand
ATAGAGATTTACCGGAAGAAAAAATTGACATTCTTATCAATCCGGACGCACGCACTCCAAGCGAGATGTTTCCCAATGAAATGGCAGGTAAGCCTTTTCCGATTTTAAAGGAAGTCAAAGGTAAAGAAGTAAACAATGACAAAGGCAAGCCGGTTAATTTACTGATTGAAGGCGATAATTATCATTCGCTTGCAGTTTTGAATTTTACACACCAAGAGGCAATAGACCTTATTTACATCGACCCGCCATACAATACCGGTAATGATGACTTCATCTATAATGACAAAATCAAAAGCGGCTATGTCAAAAAAGATGATCCTTTCCGACATAGCAAATGGCTGGCTTTTATGGAGAAGCGTTTAAAACTTGCAAAAAATCTTCTCAAAAAAGACGGCGTGATATTTATGAGTATTGATGATAACGAGTTTGCACAATTGAAATTACTTGCAGATGAAATTTTTGATGAAAAAAACTTTATAATTGATGTTATTTGGAATTCAAGAAAGTCCGTTTCAAGCGACGCGATTATTTCTTTAAACCACAACCACACTCTTGCATATGCAAAAGATAGTGATACATTGCGAGAAATTGTAAAAAACGGATTGAAGTTTAAGCTACAAACACGAGAGGAGAAATTTTCAAATCCAGATAACGATCCTCGTGGGCCGTGGACAGCCGACCCATTTGACGCTCCAAATATTCGACCTAATCTTACATACTCAATTAAAAATCCAAAAACAGGAAAAGTTTTTATGCCACCAACGGGCCGTTGTTGGCGAACCACTAAAGAAGAATATGAAAGGTTTTTAAAAGAAGGACGGATAATTTTTGGGAAAAACGGCACTTCAAAACCGCAACTCAAACGATATTTATCAGTTGCCGAAGAAAAAGGATTGACCCCAAAATCAATTTGGGACGATGTAGGCACGACAACGAACGGCACTCAGGAATTAGAAGGAATTTTAGGCGAGAAGAAGTTCAATAATCCAAAACCGATCTCTTTAATAAGACGGATACTTGAATTAACAACAGATAAAAATAGTATCGTTCTTGATTTTATGGCGGGATCCGGCACAACAGGCCACGCTGTTTTAGAAGCTAACAAAGAAGATGGCGGCATGCGTCAATTCATTCTTTGCACAGATAATGAGAACAACATTTGTACAGATGTTTGTTATCCTCGACTAAGAAAAATTATTAAGGGTTATAAAAATGTCAAAGACAAAAGCATTTCCGGACTCGGTGGAAACTTAAAATATTATACATGCGATTTTGTAGAAGCAGAGCCGACAGACAAAAACAAAAGAAAGCTTGTTAGTGAATCGACAGAAATGCTTTGCATTCGTGAAAACGCTTTTGAATTAGTGTTGGACGAAGACGATTTTAAAATTTTTAAGAATAACGACAGGTATCTTGGAATTATTTTTTATGAGGAAGCCATTAACGCTTTTAAGAAAACAGTTAAAAAAATTAACGGCCATTTCAACACTTATGTTTTTTCGGTTAGCGACGACCCGCACGAAAAACAATTTGCTGATGTTAAAAACAAAGTTACGCTATGTGCCATTCCTGAAGTAATCTTAAAAGTATATCGGGAGATATTCAAATAATACTATGTGGATAGAATTTAAAAACTATCAGGAAAAAGCCATTGTAAAGTTGAAGCAGGAAGTCAACGATCTTTTGGATGCAGAAGGGAATAAAATCTGTATTTTCAAGTCGCCGACTGGCTCCGGCAAGACGCTAATGATGGCGGAATTTTTAAAAAGGCTTATCGATTCCCGTATTGATGGCAAAAAGTTTTCTTTTATTTGGATAGCAGTCAACAAACTGCATGACCAAAGCCGCAATAGCTTAAAAAAATACTACGACCAGTTTGGTATCGGCCTCAAATGCTCCTATTTTGAAAATTTGGACGACAGAAAAATCAATCAAAACGAAATTTTGTTTTTGAATTGGGCAAGTATCAATAAAAAAGACAATGTGTATGTTCGTGAAAATGAGCGAGATAATAATCTTTCGAACATTGTTGCTCGAACTAAAGACGATGGCAGAATTATTATCCTGATAATTGATGAAAGTCATCGCAATGCTGAAACAGAAAAATCCAGAGAGCTAATTGAAGATATAGACCCCAAAATAACGATTGAAGTTTCAGCTACGCCGCAATTCAAAGGTGTGTTTCGCGGCGTCGAAGTGGAGCTGAAAGATGTAAAAGAAGAGGGAATGATAAAGAAAGAAATAGTTATAAATCCAGGATTTGAAAACTTTAAAATAGACAAAAAACTTGCAGATATAACGGCCGATGAGATTGTCGTTGAAGCCGGGCTTAAGAAACGGGCTGAACTTGCCAAGTTATACGAGGCTGCGGGCTCACACGTTAATCCACTCATGCTTATCCAAATTCCTGACACCCGTAAAGGTTTGATTGATAAAAAAGACACAGTAGTGCAGATGCTTGGCAAATATGGAATTACAACTGAAAATGGACGCCTGGCAATTTATCTTTCTGATAACGACAGTAAGATAAATCTTGAGAACATTGAAAAAAATAATAATGAAGTTGAAGTGATGATTTTTAAGCAAGCTATCGCGGTTGGATGGGATTGCCCCCGTGCCGCAATTTTGGTTTTATTCCGTGAATGGAAAAGCATGGTGTTTTCCATTCAGACAATCGGGCGCATTATGCGAATGCCAGAACACTTTCATTACAAAAATTCAGAACTCAATCTCGGTTATGTTTATACCAGTTTAAGTGATATTGGAATTGCTGAAGATATTGCCAAGGAATATATAACGGTTTTTGAAGGCAAGCGTCGTGAGGATTATGAAAATATTGATTTAACTTCATATCATTCCAAACGCTTTCGCGAAGAAACCCGCTTGTCGTCGGATTTCGTACCGATTTTCTTTCAGGCAGCCGACGAATTAAAACTCAAAGATCGCATTTCGTTCGAACACAGCATTGTTGATACTAAGCTCATCGCAAGCGGTAAGATTTACGATGTTGATAAACAGACAAAAAGTATTGAGAAGAAAGGTACTTTGGATATTCCAAAGAATGAAGTTGAATTGCAAAACGCTTTTGATTATTTCGCACGTGAAAATCTTGCGCCTTTTCATCCCGAGCTTCGTTCAATAAAGCGGATCAACGATTCAATTTATAAATACTTTGGAGCGAGCAGAGATGAAGACAGATGGCCCGAAATTCAAGCAATGGTTTTGGCTGAAGAAAATCGCCAAGCTGTGATTAACGTTATCAACCGGGCCAAAGAACTTTATCAAGAAGAAGTGGGTAAAGGCAAGCATAAAATTGTTCAGAATGACGAACCATGGAATGTGCCAAAAATAATCAACTACAATCTGACTTTTGTAAAAAAAGACTATAAGAAATCAATTATTCAGCCGTACTACGCTAAAATGAAAGGCACAAACAGTCTTTCACTTTTTGAAGAAGACAGCGATGTTGAGGTCGCATTTATTGAATATCTAGAAAAAGCTAAACAAGTGAAATGGTGGTTTAAGAATGGCAAACAAGACGGCTCATATTTTGCCGTACCATATATTGAAAACGAGCAAGAAAAGTCATTTTATCTTGATTTTATTGTTATGCTTAAAGACGGCCGGATTGGCCTTTTTGACACAAAAGGTGGGATCTATGCTAAGACAGCAAAAGAGCGTGCTGAAGGTCTTTTCGCCTATATAAAAAAAGAAAATAAAGAAGACAAAAACCTATTCGGTGGAATTGTTTTATCAGACAAAGGTAGTTGGCGACTCAATGATAAAGAGGAGTATGAGTTTAATTCGGATAATTTAACCCTTTGGAAATTTTTAGATTTGGATTGAGAACAAAGCATAATTATAAAAAATAAAGGTATTTACATGAAAAAAATTTTCAGCCTTTTTTTGTGTTTAACATGTTTATCATTTTCCGATAATCCGCTTTCCGAAGATGAAAAATCGGCGCTGCAAAGTATTCAAGTCAACACATTGAAAGCGCATTTGACGTTTTTACAGGACGATCTGATGGAAGGACGCGAAGCCGGTGAACGTGGAAATCTCATCGCGGCCAATTACATTGCCGGTGAATTTGAAAAGTTAGGATTAATTCCAAAAGGCGATGGCGGTTCTTATTTTCAATCGGTGAAATTAGTTTCGGCGCACATTCAACCTGAAACCAAATTGACCTTGAACGCGAAGAAACCGGTTCAGTTTGCTTTCGATTCTGATTTTCTTTTATACAATTATCCGCAGACCGATACGGTCATAAAAAAAGAACTGGTGTTCGCGCGTTACGGAATTACCGCGCCTGAATATAATTACGACGATTTTAAAGATCTGGACGTCAAAGATAAAATCGTTGTTATTTTTGCCGGCGAGCCGATTTCCGCCGACAGCGGTTTTTTTATGGGTAACAAAAATTCAAAATATGCTTTGCTGTCTCATAAATCGAAAGCGATCAAACGTCTGGGCGCCGCCGGAGCTTTGGTTTTGGCTACTCCGGAGCATGCAGGCTCGTATAAATTTCTTTCCAATTACCTCGGACATCGCACGGTCAGTTTGAATCGTGATTATGTTCACTCGAACAGTGAAAATTCTGATTTCGTTTTTCCGGTTTTGAATCCCGACGCTTCGAAGCAATTTGCCGAAAACATTGGATGGAAATTCGATGAGGTTGCCGTTTCTTTGACCAAACAAAAAACCGGAACGATAAAGAATGCGACGGTTGAAATTACGGTCAAAAGTAACCGCCGGTATTTTGACAGTCCGAATGTCGTCGGATTGTTAGAAGGTTCCGATCCTGAACTCACAAAAGAATACGTCATCTTATCAGCACACTTCGATCATATCGGAATTACAAAACCCGTGGATGGCGATTCGATCAATAACGGCGCGACGGACAATGCGTCGGGAACGAGCGCATTACTGAACGCAGCGGAAGCTTTCGCAAAATTGAAAATCAAACCGAAACGATCGATTTTATTGGTTGCCTGCACCGCGGAAGAAAAAGGCTTGCTCGGATCTAAATTTTATGCGGAAAATCCCACGATCGACCTTTCCAAAGCCATCGCCAACATTAACATGGACGTCATTGGATTCGCCACGTCGGAAAAGGTTTCGTCGATCACGTTAGTTGGTGACGATTACACGACGCTTGGAGCCACGATGCAAAAGTGGGCGCGTTTCGTCGGCCTGACGCCGCTGCCGGATTTATTTCCCGAACAGAATTTTTTCCAGCGCAGCGATAATTATAATTTTTCAGTGAAAGGCGTTCCGTCTATTTCGCCCGGCGCCGGGACGGAATCCAAAGCCGATTTTGATGTCTATTTGAAATATTATCATAAACCTTCCGATCAACTCGGAAAAGTCCCGTTCAGTTTCAACGTCCTACGCCTGCAAGCGCAATGTATTTTCCTGTCGGCTTTGGATGTTGCGAATGCTCAAGAAAAACCAAAGTGGCTCAAAAAATTATAAAAACGGGTCATCGCGGTTTTTAGAAAAATAATTTTCTAATTAGTGAAAATCAGTCTTACCAGTGTCACCGTGTTCTATTTATTTTTAAGGAACCTATGAACGTAAAAAAAATTACCGTGATCGGCGCCGGCATCATGGGGAACGGTATTGCGCACGTCGCAGCGCAGGCCGGATTTGAAACCATACTTAATGACATTTCCAAAGAAGTTCTGGATAAGGCGCTCGCTTCGATTACCAAAAATCTCGATAAAGGAATCGAACTTGGGAAACTCACTGAAAAAGAAAAATATTCGACGTTAATCAATCTTTCACTCAACGACAATTTAGAGTCATCCATCCGCGACGCCGATTTTATCATCGAAGCCGTTCCAGAAAAAATCGATCTGAAAATTAAGATTTTTACAACGCTCGATAAAACCTGCAAACCTGAAACCATTTTTACGACGAATACATCGTCGTTGAGTATTACCGAAATTGCCGCGGTGACAAATCGTCCGCAGCGTTGTATCGGTATGCATTTCTTCAATCCCGTTCATAAAATGAAATTGGTCGAAATTATCAAAACGCTCGAAACCGACGAAACAACGATACGAACGACGCAGGATGTTTCGCTCAAAATGGGGAAGGAAATTGTCACGATCAAAGAATCGCCCGGATTTATCACCAGCCGCATCAACGCGATGATCGGTAACGAAGCGTTTTACATGTTGCAGGAAGGCATTGGATCAGCAAAAGATATCGATACCGCTTTGAAACTGGGGCTCAATCATCCGATGGGGCCGTTTGAAATGGTCGACCTCGTCGGGCTCGACACGCGATTGAGCATTCTCGAATATTTGCACAAATCGCTGGGCGAAAAATACCGTCCTTGCCCATTGATGATTCAATACGTCAAAGCCGGCCGTCTTGGCCGAAAGGTCGGCAAAGGAGTGTACGATTATTCGAATGAGAAGAAATGAACAACAATCATCTAAAAGAAATTTTAATAAAACTGTCTGAAGCAAACATCAGGTTTATAGTTTGCGGCGGCGTTGCCGTAGTTCTTCATGGCGTAGAACGCATGACACTCGATCTTGACGTTTCTATTGACATGCATTCGGATAATTTGAATCTCTTTCTTTCAGTACTAGAAAAAATCAATCTGACACCTCGAGCTCCCATTCCTGCAGCCACGCTTCTCGATTCCGAAAAAATAAAAAAAATTGTTGAAGAAAAAAATGCTCTTTACTTTTGTCGATTTGAAAAATCCTTTCAGGCAATTAGATGTTTTTTTAACTAAAGAATTTGCTTTCGAACACTTAATAAAATCATGCATTGAAATTGACGTTGAAGGATATAAAATCTTTGTAATTTCAAAAGAAAAACTAATTGAGATGAAGCGTTCGATTGTTCCACAACGCGAGAAAGATGCAATTGATATTAAAGAATTAACTAAATTGAGCTAATATGTCAGATCAGCAACAATCGATGGAAGAATTTGAAAAAATTCTTTCTAAACTTACGCCCCGCGATTTTGACGGCCATACGGAGTTTGCTAATCTTTCGGCGGAACAAAAATTAATGTGGTTGTCCCAGATTCAACAATTCTATTGGGAATTTCACGGGTTGGCATCCAATGATCAACCGGAAACTTCTTTCAAACAAAATTCAAAACATCCTCTTTGAATTATTCTGTCATTATGCCCGATCTTTTTCCGCTTTTTGATCTGAACGCATCTTTTTCGGTGATTGACGTCGAAACGACCGGCAGTACCAACTCTATCGGTCACATCATCGACATCGCCATCGTCAAAGTCAAAGACGGCAAAATTGCCGGTCAATTTCAATCGCTCGTTCGCCCGCCCGTTCCTGTCCCCAAATTTATCACCAAACTTACGGGTTTGCAGGACTCCGATCTCGCCGATGCGCCAACCTTTGCCGACATTCAGGATAACGTCTGGTCACAACTTCAAGACAGTTTTTTTGTTGCCCACAACGTCAGTTTCGATTACAACTACGTCAAAACTGAATTCGAACGCCTTGGCCGCCGGTTTTTTATGAACCGCTTCTGTACAATCAAGCTGGGCCGCAAATTATATCCCGGTCATCGTCTTTATAATCTTGATGCGCTCGCCGAGCGATTTCAAATTGCCGCGCTCAACCGGCATCGGGCGCTCAGCGACGCTCTGATGACGGCTGAAATTTTTTTGCATTATCTCCGTCATCCGGGTGCGGCGGATGTTTTTTCTGAATATCTTCGCTCATTTGAAAAAAAAGAAAAATGGCTGGAAGAATTTGAAAGCGACATTTTTAAGTTGCCGGCTGCCAACGGCGTTTATTTTTTTAAAGACCGCTTTGATCTGCCTTTGTATATCGGCAAAAGTACGAATATTCGCTCACGTATTCTTTCGCATTTAAGGGAAGACAAACTTTCGAAGAAGAAACGGCTTTTCCGGGATACACATCATTTTGATTTTGTCGAATGCCGGACTGAATTAGAGGCGCTAATCCTTGAATCGCGTTTAATCAAAAAGCATCAACCCCCGTTTAATATTCAGCAACGTGACAAAAAAAATTATTTTTACCTCAAGATCACCAAAGATGCCTTTCCTAAGATTCTGATTTCCAAACACCGTAACGACGGGGCGCTCTATATCGGGCCTTTCAGATCCATGCGTCTGCTGGAGCATGTTTTGGATCGTGTGCGCCGGCATTTCAAATTATGTCCGGAATTGCTTCGGGAACGGCGCATGAGTAAAGGGTTTTGTTTTGCGTATCAGCTTCATCAGTGCTGCGGCGCTTGCGGAGGCGCTGTTTCACCTGAAGAATATTACCGGTTAGTCCACGAAGCAGCTGCAATGGTGGAAAATTATTTACAGCTCAACACCAAAGAAAACATTGACAATTTTTTAAAATCGCGAATGGCGCGTCGATCGGATTTGAAAGACGTCAAACAAGCGCTGAAACGTATCAAGAAAATAATGCAGGCCGTTCCTGAAATGTTTTCTGAAAAATTTATCGTAGTCGATGAGGAGGAAAAAGCAGCGTATCTGATTAATGAGGGTTTATTGATGAGCGTACTGAAGTCTGAAGACACGGAAAAAATAAATTGGGAAGAGTGGGCGACAACGATTCCGACGGAACGAAATGATGAAGATTGGATTTTGGTTGATGAAAGAGAAACGATTCAGCGCTTTATTCGTGTGCATCGCGAGAAATTGCGCCTAATCCCTGTTAATAAGCTTGTTTCCAGCTAAGCCGACCGGCATTCAGCTATTCATGATTGCGCCGTTATTGATATCCAAAGTCTGACCGGTAATGCTTTCTTGAGTAAGTAAATACGAAACTAAATCGGCAACTTCATTCGGCTCTGTCATTTTGCCAAGCGGCACCGGTTTCATCGCCATTGTCATCGCTTCGTCTTTTGTAATGCCGGCCGCGTCGGCGATTCCTTGAATTCCATCGTGAGCCATTTTTGTATTTACCCAGCCCGGGCAAATCGCGTTGACCAAAATTTTGTCGGGCGCCCATTCGACAGCCCAACTTCTCATTAATCCTAACAGTCCCGATTTACTTGCGCAATACGCAGAATATCCTGCAACTCCGAGTCTTGCCAAAATCGACGAGGTGATGACTACATGTTTAAATTCTGATGTGCTTTTTTTAAGAAACGGTATAAATGTATTGACGAAACGGTAAGTGCCTGTAAGATTAGTTGAAATGATATCGTTCCAGCGATCATGATCGCCAAAAATATTTTTTCCACCGACTCCTGCATTGGCAATGATACCGTCGAGCGGAATATCCGGAAACTTGGATAAAGCTGCTTTCAAACTTTCTTGTGAGCGGATATCGAGCTCAAGCGTCGAATGCCTTGAAGCGTCTGAAAGGCTTTCAAGAGTTGATTTTAATTTAATTCCATCTCGTCCGCATAAAATCACTGCATGGCCATTATCCGCCAGTTTCGATGCAATCGCCCGGCCGATACCCGATCCGGCGCCGGAAATGAGATAATATTTCATGGTTAAATTCTGTGAAAAGGTTACTGAGTAAGGTTTTCGTGATACTCCTGGATACTGGTCACGGAAAGTTTTTCTTCGGCGATGGCACGGATGCCTTTGACTAATCCAATGGCGCCAGGGATAGTCGTGATCATTGGAATTTTATATAACATCGCCGCCTCCCCGATATAACGTTCATCCAGTTTTGCAGTCTTCCCGGTAGGCGTATTGATGACAATTTGAATTTCTTTGTTTTTGATGCGATCGATGACGTGCGGACGGCCTTCCTGCAGTTTAAAAACGTGTTTGGTTTCAATACCGTTGGCGCTCAAAACTTTAGCCGTTCCATCCGTTGCATAAATGGTAAATCCGAGACTTTGCAAATCTTTGGCGATGGGAACGATCTTCGACTTATCGCGATCATTGACGGTAATAAAAACGCCGCCGCTCGTCGGCATGTGCATACCTGCTGCCAGATGCGCTTTGGCCAAGGCTTTTGGGAAAGTGTCCGCGATACCCATCACTTCTCCGGTGGAACGCATTTCGGGTCCGAGATACATTCGGATGCCTGGAAATTTACTGAAAGGGAAAACAGGATCTTTAACGGATGTGTAGGATGGAACAATTTCTTTAGAAATCCCGAGTTCTTTTAATGTTTTTCCGATCATGATTTTCGCAGCCATTTTAGCGAGCGGGATCCCGATGGCTTTGCTGACAAACGGCACCGTTCGCGACGCGCGTGGATTGACTTCAAGGACATACACGTCACCGTTTTGTACGGCGTATTGAATATTGATCAATCCGATGACGTTCAATTCTTTTGCAAGTTGCCGCGTAAAATGGCGAAGTTTATCGACAACTTCCTGAGACGCTGAATACGGCGGCAATACGCACGAACTGTCACCGGAGTGGATGCCGGCTTCTTCGATATGCTGCATCACGCCGCCGATAAAAACATCCTTGCCGTCACACAATGCGTCAACGTCGAACTCGATCGCGTCTACGAGAAATTTATCGACCAATATCGGGTGTTCGGGTGAAACATTGATCGCGTGCGCCATGTAACGTTCAAGCGCCTCCTCGTCGTACACGATCTCCATCGCCCGCCCGCCCAAAACATAGGACGGACGTACCAAAACAGGATAACCAATTCTTTCGGCAACTTCACGCGCGTCTTCGAAAGAGGAAGCGGTGCCGTACGCCGGGCATTGAATTTTCAGTCGTTCGAGTAAAGCGCCGAATTTTTTGCGGTCTTCTGCGGCATCGATATTTTCAGGTGACGTACCGAGTATTTTGACGCCGGCGTTCATAAGTGGTATGGCCAGTTTCAATGGCGTCTGACCGCCGAATTGTACAATCACGCCTTCAGGTTTTTCCGCATCGATAATATTCATCACGTCTTCAAAAGTCAACGGTTCAAAAAACAACCGATCGGAGGTGTCATAATCCGTACTCACTGTTTCGGGATTGCAATTGATCATGATGACTTCGAATCCCTCTTCCTGCAAAGCGTAAACGCCATGAACGCAACAATAGTCAAATTCAATACCTTGACCGATTCGATTTGGACCACCACCCAGAATGATGATTTTTCGTTTTCCGGAATCGGTGTTTTCAGTTTCCAATTCGTACGTCGAATAAAAATACGGCGTCTCCGATTCGAACTCAGCCGCGCACGTATCAACGGTTTTATAGACTGGACGCACGCCAAGCGACTTTCTCAATTCACGAATGGTCAGTTCATCCGAATTCCAGATAAAAGCCAATTGTTTGTCCGAATAACCGAATTGTTTGGCATGGAATAAAAGTTCAGGCGTAATTTTTTTCTTTAATTCATCAAGACTGAATTTTGGCACTTATAATAACTCCTTGTCAGGGTAAAAAGCCTTATAAATAAACTCTTTACAGGCGCGTTGAAACTACAAATAAACGTTCATTCGATCAAGTGATTTCAATTAAAAAAAGCTTCTTTTGGGTAAAAATTTTGTCACCGTCCATGAAATTTCTTGACAAAGGAGGTTTTTATGCATATAATTACGCCGTTCTTTTGATTGAGAACAGTTCTCAATTACAAACGCTCATGAAATCCAATGAGCGTAATTTTGTAAAATTAATTGAGAATAATTCTCAACAAAAAACAGATAAACGATAAATGCTCTTAACCAGAGCATAATTTTTAAATTGTTTATTGAGAACAATTCTCAATAATGCTCATCAATCCGGATTTTGAGCATTATTTTTAGAAACAAAATTGAGACTGAATCTCAATAAATAATTCAAACAAATCCGAAGGAGACTATGAAATCAGTTGTCATATTATTGGCGCTTGCTCTTGCAGTGTTCCCACTTAACGCGCAATCAGTGCAGGATTCTTTGAAAGAAATTAACCGAAAAATCGATATACTTACGGAGGAAATTGAAAAACTTAAATTAGGCGAAGTTGCCGAGATCAAATATGAGGCGGCACGAGGCCTTGGGCCGGCCGCGGCTAAAGTGTATCAAGTTCATAAAGGCGTTTCCATTGCAGGGTATGGCGAACTGACATATGAAAATTTTTCAAGCAAACGCGACGATAAATCAAAATCACCATCCCAGGATCAATTTGATTATTTACGGAACGTCGTTTATTTCGGCTACCGCTTCAGCGACCGGATTTTGTTTAATTCTGAAATCGAGTTCGAGCACGGATATACCGGGAAACAACGCGGCGGTAAGCCGATCGGTGAAGTCGGGATGGAATTCGGCTACATTGAATTGATGTTTAACAAACACGCCAATCTCCGCGCGGGCATGGTGCTGATCCCGGTCGGTATCGTGAACGAAAAGCACGAACCGTCAACGTTTTTCGGTACATTGCGGCCGCAGGTGGAACAGCGCATCATTCCTTCTACCTGGCGTGGCAATGGCATCGGACTTTATGGCGAAATTACCAGCGGTTTTCAATACAGGGCGTACCTTGTCGAAGGACTGGACGCGACCAATTTTACCGCGAAAGACGGTATTCGCGACGGCCGTCAACTTGGATCCAAAGCATTTGCTGAAAATTTTGCGCTCACTGGCAAACTTGAGTACACAGGCTTCAGCGGCCTCGTTGCCGGCGCCAGTTTTTTTACTGGCAATTCCAACCAGACTATCGCTGATTCTCTGAAAAATTGGAAACCCACAACTACGGTTTTGAGCCTTCACGCGGAATACTCATGGAAAAGCTTCGAAGCCCGCATTTTGTTCGTGCAAAACTCCATCAGCGATACGAGGGAACTTCAGCAGGAATTCGGAAAAACGATCGGCTCCAAAATGACAGGTTGGTATGCTGTTGCCGGATATGACATGATGCCTTTGCTCAGTCCGGGATCGGATCATTATCTTGCGCCGTTTGTGCAATACGAACAATTTGACACGCACGAGAAAGTTGCGAGTGGTCTGACCAAAGATCCGGAAGCTGATCGCACGATCAAAACCATCGGCCTTTCATACAAACCGCATCCGAATATTGCCTTCAAATGGGACTATCGCTTCAACGCCAACAAGAAAAAAACCGGAAATGATCAATGGAACCTGGCCGTTAATTATTTATTCTAAATCAAATTGGAGAGTGTTTCATGTCACACAATTTTGTTGCGATCAATTATATCACATGTCAAAAAAATTATCAGCAGCGTTTCGAAGAGTTGTTTAAATCGAGGGCTCATGCCATCGACCGTATGCCCGGCTTCGTCAACATGCAGGTATTGAAACCCAATAAAGACGATGACGATTACCTGATCGTCAGTTTTTGGGAAAGCGAAGATGCCTTTAAAAAATGGACTAATTCTCCGGAATTTATCGAAGGACATCGCCGGGGCTTTGAGGACATCAAACAAGCCATTCAGCGTGGGGAAACGCCTCCGATGAAATCCTCTTTTAAAACGTATGAAGTATTGGCCCGATGAAAACCTGGATTAAACGGATCGGATGGATCGGTTTTTTATTTTTCCTGATTAAAGGATTGATTTGGCTGTCGATTATTTTAATGCCTATGTTTTGGACAATGGAATAACTTATGAAATACAAACACACCTTATTGTCGCAATTGGATTTCAGGTATGTTGCTCTTGCGAAACCTGTCACCGACTGCAAAATTGGATGGTTGTCACGACGCAGGGCTTGCCTTCATGAAAAAATGCTGTAAAAATTATAAAGAAAAAAAAGCGTGCAAAAATTGTCCGGCGCTGAACATTCTGCGAACATGGAATGAATCGGTACGGCGTAAAGACGTCCGAAATTATCTAAAAGATATCAAACGACATCCGGAGAAATACCCAATCGCATGCGAAACCTTATTTGGCTAAACGTTTTACTGATTTCAACGCTGCACGCGCAAGTGTATATAACCAAAGACGAAGCGTTGAAACTGTATTTTCCCGATCAGCAGCAACTTTCGCGTAAAACGATCTTTCTTGACGATGCGCAGGTTCAGCAGATTCAGACGGCGGCACGCGCAAAAGTCGAATCGAAAGTTGTGACTTATTATGAATACCGGGAAAATGGAACGTTACAAAACATCGCGTTTTTTGAAACGCAAACGGTTCGAACGCAGCCGGCCACGTATATGGTCGTTATCGATGCAAACGGATCGGTGAAAGCCGTTGAGATGCTGGCGTTTTATGAGCCGGAAGATTATCTTCCTCCAAAAAAATGGCTGAATCAATTCAAGACTAAAAATCTGAGTCATGATCTTTACACCAAACGCGGCATCCCCAATGTGGCCGGCGCGACGCTCTCGGCTCAGGCAATTACCGAAAGCATCCGGCGGCTCTTGACAATTTTTCAATTGTACATCCAGCCTTCATCGGCTAAATAATCAAAGGTTCAACAGCTATGCAGTACATGCAAAAAGGCGGTTTTCAAAAAAATTCACTGATGCGATTGACGCTTATGTTTACGGCGTTGCTTCTGACTTTTTTCGTAGCGACCAATTTTCTGATTTATTTTGAGAAGATGAACGTGACGCCGGCTTCCGTCAATGCGTACTACAATGGTTCCGAAGAAGATTTTCGGCCCGCCCGCACCTATGGTTCGATGCTGGAAGTGACGCACGGACACATGGCGATGATGGCGATGGTGCTTCTGATGCTGACACACCTTGTCATCTTTGCGCCGTTTGTGAAGCGTACGAAAATTCTTTTCATTTGCTTTACATTCCTGTCTGCGCTGGCTGATGAAGGCGGCGGATGGCTGGTGCGTTTCGTTCATCCGGAATTTGCATGGTTAAAAATCGCCGGATTCGTCGGATTGCAGGCCTGTTTAATTTTTTTATTGTCGTCCCTGGCGGTTTTTCTTATCCGGTCAAAATCCGATGAAAATAAAAAAGATTCAAGTTCCGACGATTCTGATGAAATTCCGGATTCACCGCAGGATTTTTCTGAAAATAACAACGGTAAAGTTATTGCCAAAACTATTGCAGAAAAAATATCTCAATGAAAACATCACGACGACGATTTGTACAACATGCGGCCGGTTTGATTTTTGGCGGTACGATCGTTCATAATTTTACAACTCGGCTGGGCGCTGTTTCATTAAATCAGGTTTTGGTGCAGCGCGCTTTTTATTCCATGGGAACCGTTGTCACGATTTCTGCGTACGGGCCGTCATCCGAAATGCTTCATCACGCTATTTCCAAGGCTTATGCCGATTTGCAGCAGATGGATGAAAGGTTAAGCCTTTTTAAATCCGAAAGCGACGTCAGTGCTATTAACAGGACAGCAGGAAAAAATCTGGTAATCGTCGATTCGACGGTGCTGGATATTTTAGAAAAAGCAAAAGAATTTCATAACAAAACCAATGGTGCATTTAATATTTGTATCGAGCCGCTCATGCGGGTATGGGGTTTCAGGGGTGAAACGCGGAAGTTAAAACATATTCCTGAAGACAAAGAAATAGATAGGGCTTTGAATGCATCCTCGATTGCGTATTTGACTCTGGATAAAGCCGCCAATCGCGTAGGATTGGAAAACAAATTTTCTGCCATCGATTTAGGCGGCATTGCCGTCGGATACGCGGTCGATCGGATGGTTTCTATTCTGAGATCGGAAGGAGTTGAAAATGCATTGATCAATCATAGCGGCGATATTTTCGCCATGGGCGCGCCGCCTGACCAACAAGGCTGGATTATCAGCCTACCCAATCCGAACGATTCTTCGGAAATAATGGCAAGTTTCTTAGTTAAAGATCAAGCCGTATCGACTTCCGGTAATTACGAATCGTTTGTTGAATTTGAAGACGAACGCTTTGGCCATATTCTCAACTCTAAAACCGGAAAACCGAGCGATGGATTGCTGAGCTACACTGTCATGGCGTCAAGTGCGATCGATGCCGACGCTTATTCGACTGGATTTTTCAGCAGCGGCCAATTGTCCGACGGTGTTGCAAGTATTGCCGTTCGCCGCGATTCACGGATCGAACATCACGGCGAGATCACTTTCCTATAAGCCGTTGCTTTCATGCGTGTGTTTGATTAATTTCACTTTCAATTCAACGGTCGGTTCAATACACGCTCATGGAAAAATTGAAAGAACTGCTTCTCAGGTTATATTCCGATCGCCGGCGGGCAGAAATTCTTTTGCCGTTGGCTATCGGTTTGATTGCGCTCTATTTTTTTTATCAGTGGGTCGTCAAAGACCGGATTCTCTTTATCGGTGGTTTTCTGATGGCGGTATTTTTTCTCACCGCGATTTTTACGCTCAATTTTTCAAAAGCCTCACGAATTGCCAAACGCGTCACGGCGTACGTTATTGCCGGGCTTGCCTTTACTTTCCTGCTCACCGGTTACTTTTTCTACATATTCAATCAATCGGTCATCAAACAATCTGATCTGAAAAATAATCTTCGGGTGCTCGAATCGTACAACAAAACGATCGATCAGTATTTTTCCGAACGCCTTCAGTGGGCCAATGTATTACGCGATCGCCTTTTGGTAGGCGAACCGTCGGGGTACAATGCACTGATCAACGAATTTTATTATAATCATCCGGCCGATTTTATTTCAGTTTATCTGCTCAACGCCGAAGGCTTCAGCCGTTTCGGAGTTCCGGTTAATTACGATTATCTCGAACGTTCCGATTTTAAAACCGTCACCACACCTCAATACACCGAACCTTCCGTCAATGTATCGCTCGGTCAAAATGTCGAAACGCAATTAGTTTCCGTCAAGCTGATCGTACCGTTTACTTCTCCGGACAGCACGCCGTGGTATGTATTGATGAATTTAAAACTGGAGGATCTTACCAAACGTATTAAAGAAATTACGTCGAATACGCGCTTTTATGTCGTGCGAAAAAATGAAGTGCTTTATTCCAATATTGCGGATAACAGCAGCCGCGATTTTCGCGATTTCAAAGAAACAGGTTATGCTGAAACTGAAGATCGGACATTCATTACGCGATTTAACCTTCAATCCATTTCCTGGCAAACGGTCAGCGTTCAAACAATGGATCAGGCATTTCCAGGACTATTGATCGCCGACGGTGAATTGACCAAAGTTGTCATTTTATGCGGCGTGCTTGGGCTTTTGAGCGGATTATTATTATCGCTTTACCTGACAAAAAGTATTTTGCTTCCCGTTTCGAAATTGAGCACGGATGCGGGGATCATCGCGCGGGGAGAAATCGATCATCCTATCGGAAGCAATTCCGAAACGGATGAAATTAACGATTTGGCCGCGTCGGTCCGAACGATGGTCAATACGCTCAAAGGAAAAATGGGCGAACTGAACACGGCCAATGAGCGATTGGTTCAAACGCAATCGGAGCTGGATCAGCAATTGCAGGCCGCGCATAAAATTCAATTGGGACTCACGCCGCACGATGCGCTATTGACATCGGGGTTCGACGTTTACGGCCGCTTGATACTTGCTCATCAGGTGGGAGGCGATTATTTCGATTATTTCGAAATTGACGAAAATCACGCGGGGATTTTGTTGATTGACGCCGCCGGTAAGGGCATCAGTGCGTCGTTTTACGCGGCGCTTGTAAAAGGCGTAACGGAAATCCAATTGAAATCGCTGGCGTTTCACGAGCAGAGTATGAATAAATATTTTCACATTATCGAAGATTTATTGTTTCACGTACGCGATCAACGTACCCGCACCGTGGCGATGCAATTTGCCGTTGTTGACACGCAAAACGGACATGTTCGTATTATCAATGCAGGGTTGGAAAATCCCGTTCTTGTGCGCGATGGGAATCCCAGCGTACTTAATATTCCCGGGCGCGCAATGGGCATGCCCCGGTGGCTCGGCGATTTTCAGGAAGCGGCTTTCGACCTGCAGCCCGGCGATTCTCTTCTATTTCACTCCGACGGTTTGGAAAATCTCGAATCGGCGATCGCGCCCTTGCTTCAGGAAGATTTTTTCGTTCGTTCTTCGCAACAATTGCTATCCGAAATGCAGTTGCACTATATTGACGGCCAGCGGCTTTCGGATGATATTGCGATGGTTTTGCTTCGTTATTATCCCGTACAAAAACATTACGTGAAAATAGAAAGCGTTCCCGACGCAGAAAAAGCTTTAATTGACGATATCGGCAAACGCATGGAACGCTCGGGATTTTCCGAAGCGAAGGCCAACGATTTTAAAATTGCCGTCCGCGAGGCAGTCGTCAATGCCGTCAAACATGGCAACCAGTACAACCCATCGCATTCCGTCGATATTGGAATATTTTATGCCGAGAAATTTATCGAAGTCAAAATTCACGATTACGGCAAAGGTTTTGAATGGTCGAAAATCGAAAAGCCCGAAATGCGCAAAAAATTAAACGGGGAACAGAAAGCGGGCGGGTGGGGATTGCACGTGATTCAAAAATTAGTTTACGATTGGTCCGTTCATCGCAGCGACACAGGCAATACGTTGTGTCTTCGCATGATAGAAAATTGATTTTTATCAATGCCGTGAAGAGCTTTTTTCACGGCCGTGGCTTTGCAGTTGTTCCTTGTATTCTTTCTCGGCTTCTTCAATCAATCCGACCACGCGCGTATCGTTGAGATATTGGCGGATATCTTCTTCCAGAACTTTCGGATCCATTTTACCTTCGATCAAATTATCGCGGCGCGTCCGGAAGCCTACCGTTACTTCGTCTAACCGACTTATCAAATCGCTGCTCTGGCCGTCGAACGCTTTTTGAATCGTTTCCAATCTGAAAACGCGTTCGGTCAAAACGCTCAGTAATTCGCGTTTGATGTGGCTTTGCAGTTGAAGCTGTTTCGCAGCCATGGCCGCATCGCTGTGGAGATGATCGATGGTTTTGGTAACTTCAGCGATGGTCAAGCGGTTTTCTTTCGATTGGTCAAGAAGGGCCGATAACTGGGCCGTCAAAAACGTGACCGTCAGGCTTTTTTCAACAATGTCGTCGATGTTATTGATGCGTGATTGCACGTGATCCAACATCTGATTTTTGGTCATGCTGTCATTTTCAGCGATCAAATATCCACGACGAACATAAATTTCCAAAATGATATTGAGTTCAAATGTATTGATCAATTCCGGCCAGTAATTGCCATCGACGATCTGAAGCAATCCCGGATTGGCAAAAATATGATCCTCGATCAAATCGACGATGGCAAACTGACGTTCAAAATCATTGCACTGGGAAAGGCGATTCCGGATCCCTTCTAGAACGCTTTCTTCATTCACGTCGTATTCATCCAAATAGGCGTCGAGGCGCGAGTACAAATACGTTAACACAAGATTAGCCAGCGTAATACGGTCGCCGGCTTTTTCTTTGGCGTCGGCTAATTTTTTTAAACGAAGCCTGAATTTCAAAATCGTTTCCCTGAAAAAACGATTATGGTGATCGCATTCGCCCAGAATTTCAAAAAATGAAAAAATATCGCGCGTCAGAATCATCAGCGGTGAAAATTCTTTGGTCAGCAATTTTATCTGGTCGATGATAGCCAATAATTCTTCCGCGCTATGTCCGCGTTCTTCAGGATTATCCAAACGATAGGTGATTGAAATAATCGCGAGCGTTTCATCTTTTAATTCGCTGACGTCGTCAAACAAATGGTGCGCCTCGGCATAAAGTTCGGCTATTTCCATATCAGATTTTTCAACTTTATCCTGCGTGATATATTGTTCGAGGGCAATTTTCAGTTCATACTCATTGATCAGCCGAACCCAAAAATCTTTTCCCTTGTCATGCATATCGTGCGTCGACAAACCGAAGAAATAACGCTCGAGTTGCTGAACGATCATGAACTGCCGTTTCATATTGTTCGACAAGGCGATGCGATTGGTAATTTCCAAAATCATTTCTTCATCGAGGCCGTATTCGCTGATGACCACTTGTAAAACCGTATGGAGATAGAGCACAACAATTTCCTTGAGACTCATCCGCCCGCGCAGCGCCTCCTGGCGTGCGGCGTTTTCGGCCATGTAATTTAGTTTGAAAATGCGCTGAATAATCTCGCCGACGCTCAATTCCGTGTTTTCGACAACTTCCATAAACGTGGCCGCATCTTCTTCGCCGACATCCGTTTCCATCAATAACTCGGATATTTCTTTGCGTTCATAATCGTGGTAACTTTCGCTGTGAACGATGCGGCCGGTTTCTTCCGTCGATCGGATTTGAAGCCCTTCGATGATATTGCGCGCAGATTTGTCGGAAATACCGTTTTCAGTCAGCCAAACCTGAAATTTGCTGAAGTCGAGCATTTGCATCATGGCCTCGATTTTCAGGTGGCCTTTTTGAGCGCCTTCACGTTCGATCAATGCGCTACTGAGATTGGTGCGAAAAGTTTTAAGGACGGACGGCGATAGGTGTTCGACCTGCCGAAGGAAAGTTTTTACAAAATGGTCGTTGGGTTTATTGCGTATGTCGAGTTTGAGGAGTTCTTCGATCTTCTCCAGCTCGGAATTTCTTGATGTTGCCATAACACGGGTCGGGTCGTTCTTAGTGATGGAGATACTTTAATATAGCCATATTTCAGCCGATTTCAACGGCATTTTTTTTGAAAGTTGTAGGCGATTAAAACCTGTTGCAATTGAAATCGATCATGCTGTATGTTTTAATGAATTGGGAGAATCATGAATCGTGTAGTGAAATGCTTCATCAACGCTATCAATGATCATGATATTGATCGAATCGCCAGCCTGATGTCGAATGATCATATTTTCATAGATGCGCATGGGAGGGAAGTTATCGGCCGTGATAATATGAAAAACGGCTGGATTGCTTACTTCAAATGGTTTCCAGATTACCATATTGATATGGCCGATGTTTTTGAAAAAAGTAATACTGTTTTTCTGACTGGATTTGTACAAGGAAGTTACATGAATTCAACTGATACTGATGATCATTGGCGTTTGCCTGCTGCATGGAGAGCAGTTATTCAAAACGATCGTATCGCTTTGTGGCAAGTTTTTGCCGACACGAAAATACCTTTTGAAATCATTCAACGTCATTCTGCATTCGAATAAGAAATTGGAGAAAATATGAACGCCGTTTCAAAAAATTTATTGCAGGTTATTGAAAAAATAAAACCACAGTTATTAACCATAACTGAATTGCAAGCATCTGAAAAACTTTACAACGATAAGTGGTCGATCAAAGAAATTCTGGGTCATTTGATCGATTCAGCGGCCAACAATCATCAACGGTTTGTCCGTATGCAGGAAGTTAAAGATTTGGGAGAATTTCGCTATAATCAGGAGCACTGGGTGAAATCTCAACATTATCAGGACAAACGGTGGGAAGACGTTATTAACACATGGTATTATTATAATCATCATCTGGCGCATGTTATTGCGCACATTGACGAAACGAAATTAAATAACACGTGCGATATGGGATATCCGTTGCCGGCGACGTTACGATTCATCGCCGAAGATTACGTACGCCATTTGCAACATCATCTTAATCAAATATTTTCGGGCACCGATCCGAGACAAAGAGAAAAGTGGACCACGCAATTACGATAGAGAAAATTTCATTTCAACTTCTTTAAAACATTTTTGAAATCTTCCGGCAATTCCGAATCGAACGATAC
>JABWBZ010000282.1 GCA_013359335.1 bacterium | reverse complement strand
ATGTGATCCGGTTTGCCAAACGCGTCAAAGAAGAAGGATACACCGTTCCGGTCGTCGCGTTGGCTTATGACAATCGCGAAAAAGGCGAACTGGTCCTGCACCGCGACGCGGCCGTGCTCGACCGCGTGTTTATCTGGCAAGGCGATTATCGTTTACTTATCGGTATGATCAAATCGATCGAAGATAAAATCAATGTCGATAACGACACTCAAACGGTCGGCGTACAATGTATTTTGCTTATTGAAGACAACGTCAAATATTATTCTTCTTTTTTACCGATTATTTATACGGAAGTGCTCAAACAATCCGAACGTTTGATTTCCGAAGGCATCAATCTCACGCATAAATTTCTCCGTATGCGCGCGCGCCCGAAAATTCTTTTGTGCACGACGTATGAAGAAGCGTGGAATTATTATGAAAAGTATAAGGAATTTATTCTTGGTATTATCAGCGACGTGGAATTTCGCCGCAACGGCGTGACCGATTCCGAAGCCGGCCTCACATTTGCCCGCAATGTCCGTGACCAGCACCCGGACATCCCGATTTTATTTCAATCCAATGTGGCCGACAATGCCGATAAAGCGAGCGCCATCGGCGCTTCGTTTGTGCTCAAGGATTCGCCGACGCTGCTGCATGAATTGCGAAAATTCATGGCCGATTATTTTTCGTTCGGCGATTTTGTTTTCCGCATGCCCAACGGCGAAGAAGTTGGACGAGCGAACAACCTGATCGCTTTGGAGGAACAATTGGCGCTCGTTCCCGGCGACAGCATTCTGTATCATGCGGAACGCAATCATTTTTCCAATTGGCTCAAAGCACGTACGGAATTCTGGCTCGCTTTCAATCTGCGTCCGAAAAAAATCAGCGACTATGCCAACGTCGAAGATTTGCGAACGTACCTGATTCAAACGTTGCGCTCATACAGAGAAATCAGGCATCGCGGAACGATTGTCGATTTTTCGCGGGAAACGTTCGACCCGGACGGAAGCTTTGCGCGCATTGGCGGCGGTTCAATCGGCGGGAAAGCGCGAGGCCTCGGATTCATCAAAACGCTTAACAATAACTATAGCGTGCGCGAACATTTTGAGGGCGTAAACGTCGTCATACCGGCGGCAGTCGTTGTGGCTACCGACGTGTTCGATCAATTCATGGCTGAAAACAATCTTGAAACATTTGCATTGGAATGCCACGATGATGAGGAATTGATCCGCCGGTTTGTGAATACCCAAAAATTTCCTCGAAAAGTATTGAGACAACTGAAAGAATTTCTGGATATCGTTCGTGTGCCGCTCGCCGTACGTTCGTCAAGTCTCCTTGAAGATTCCCAATACCAGCCCTTCGCCGGCGTCTATGAAACTTTCATGCTGCCGAACAACCATCCTGACCCGAAAAAACGTTTGGATGAACTGGTACGTACGATCAAACGCGTTTATGCTTCGACGTATTATCAAAGCACCAAAGATTATATCAAAGTCACTTCGTACCGCCTTGAAGAAGAAAAGATGGCGGTGATCATTCAGAAAATGGTCGGCTCACCGCACGAAAACCGGTTTTATCCTGATTTTGCCGGCGTCGCAAAGTCGTACAATTTTTATCCGATGGCGCCGCAAACGGCGTCGGACGGCATTGCTTCCGTTGGATTAGGATTGGGTAAGACGGTGGTCGAAGGCGGCAACACGGTTCGTTTTTGTCCGAAATATCCGCGGCATTTGCTGCAATTCTTCTCGACGGCTGACACTTTAAAAACCGCGCAACAAGATTTTTACGCATTGGCGCTCGATGCGCATGAAGACGAAAAAACATTTCATCCGCACGATACGCTGATCAAAAAGTACGGACTCAATATCGCCGAACGCGACGGTTCACTGAGTCATGTTGGTTCGACGTTTTCACTTGAAAACGATGCCGTTTATGACGGTATTGCCCGTAAAGGCCTGCGCGTCGTTACGTTTGCTCCCATTCTGAAAAACCGGATTTTTCCTTTGCCGGAAATTCTTGATCTTTTGCTTGATCTTGGAAGTTGGGGCATGGGCTCGCCCGTGGAAATAGAATTCGCCGTCAACCTGAGCGTCCCTCCCGGTAAACCGAAAGAGTTCGGCATTTTACAAATTCGCCCGATGGTACTGAGCAGGGAAGATGACGCGCTAAATGTGGAAGAAGAACCGGCCGAACGGCTGATTTGCAAAAGCTCACAGGTGCTGGGTAACGGCGTCATCAACGATCTTTACGACGTGGTCGTCGTCGATTTCGACAAATACGATCGCGGAAAAAGCCGGGAAGTTGTACAGGAGATCAGCAAATTCAATGAGAAGCTGGTTGCAGAAAATCGCACGTACGTTTTGATCGGCGTCGGTCGCTGGGGAACGCTGGATCCGTGGCTCGGAATTCCTGTACGATGGGATCAGATTTCCGGGGCGCGTGCGATCGTCGAATCAACATTCAAAGATTTTGAAGTCACGCCGTCACAAGGTTCGCATTTTTTTCAGAACATTACATCTTTCATGGTTGGTTATTTCACTGTCACGTCGAACGCCAACGACGGCTTCATCGATTGGCAATGGCTGTTACGGCAACCGCCGGTTGAGGCCATGACTTACACGCGGCACATCCGTTTCAATTCGCCGATCGTGGCAAAGATGAACGGCCATCAGAACAAAGGAATTATTTTGAAACCGGAGAATGAATAAAATCGTCCAAGTTACTTTAAAAAACACCATCTCTATCGCTCGCAACATGCTCAACTTGATTGCGCTTAATTTTTTTAATGATACCCCGCAACATTTTCATGATTTTCCGGTCTAATAAGCAAATTAATTTAAGGTACTGCTCATGCGAATTTTATGCCTCCTGATCTTGTCTATTTCCTCCGCTTTTGCACAAAGCACGATTACCGGTTATGTTCGTGACGCGTCGAGCGGAGAAGCTTTACCGGCAGCCAGTCTTCAGATTGAAGGCACTTATCAGGGGGCAATAACTAATCGGGAAGGCCGTTATATTCTTAAAATTGAACGGCTGCCTTCCGTTATCCTGATTCGTTATATCGGTTATGAATCGAAGCGTGTTACAATCAATTCTGATTTTCCGACGCAGGTGGATATCGAACTCAAACCATCGCCGATCGAAATGCAAAACGTCGTGATTACGGGTGAAGATCCAGCCATCATCCTGATGCGTAATGTGATTGCCAAAAAGCAGCGCTGGTTTGGAAAATTGAAAAATTTCAAAGCCGATATGTATTCGCGCCTGAGTCTGGAAAACGATTCCGGCATCGTGATGCTTTCCGAGTCGCTCGGCGACATGTATTGGGACCGTATCAAAGGCATTCGCGCGGTACTTAAATCCAAACGCACCACAAAAAATGTCGACCCCAAAGACATGGTGTTTTCGCCGGACGACGCCGTTGTTAATTTTTACGATGACGACGTGACGATTCAGGACTCCCGGTTTGTCGGGCCGACGCATCCCAATGCGCTTTCGTATTACGATTTTAAATTAATCGGGCAGCGTAATCTTGATGGGCAGATCGTGTACGACATTCGCGTCAACACCAAAAGCAAATTACAGCCGACATTCGTCGGAACTATTTCCGTGCTGGATGCGGATTCGGCGCTCATTGCCGTGGATCTGAAGCCGTCCGAATTCGCAATCTTTCCCATGCCGATCCGTCAATGGGACGTGGCGTACAAACAACAATTCAGTAATTTTGGCCGCGAATATTGGCTGCCGGTGGACATTAGAATGAACGGCTTGATCAAGATCGGATTACCGGGATTGGAATTTCCATCGATCAAATACGGCCAATTGAGCGCATTCAATGATTATTCAATCAATCAAACGATGCCCGATTCGCTTTACAAACAAAAACGGCTGGTGGTCGTCGATTCGATTGCGCTCCAAAAGCCCAAGCAATTTGATTCCGCACGGGTTTTTATTCCCCTGTCGGAGCGCGAAGATTCGGCGTACGCAGAAATTAAACGAGGCGATTCATTTGGAAAAGCGTTCAAGCCAACGGGAATATTGTCGCGATATGTCAAAATGGAAGACGAATACAATGACAGCATTGCGGCTGAAAATGCCAAGCCGAAAAGCGCTTTTAAAAAATTTTCCAACGACCTCTCGCCTCAACTTGGCTTTAATCGCGTGGAAGGCGGGCGATTGGGATTGAAATACGAACACGAGTTTAATCGTTCATGGAAAGCATCGATTCGTGGCGGCTATACGACTGCGTTAAAAGATCCGTTTTATGGCGCGGGCGCGGAATACCACTGGGGACGGCGTTTCGTGCATTTCATAAAAGTGTCGTTTTACGACGGTGTAACGCCGAGGTTTGATTCGGACAATTACGCCGTATGGATGGGACAGATGTTGCCGCTGACTGGCTTTCGCGATTATTACGATTATTACAAAGCGCAGGAAATCCGCGTTACAGCCGGATTTTAT
>JABWBZ010000281.1 GCA_013359335.1 bacterium | reverse complement strand
GGCTGCAGCGGGATGGCGATCAAAAAAATCTTTTACAGCCTTAAGGATTTCGGGTAAATATTGTTCATCACAGTTCAAGTAGGCAATGATTGAGCCGGATGCCATCTTGATGCCTTTATTGATTGCATCGTACATGCCTTCATCTTTTTCACTGACACTTTTAATGGCTGGTTGAGTTTTTAACCAAGCAGGAAGAAAATATGATAACCGTATCCATTGTCGAAGACGATAAAGACATATGCCAAAGTCTGGCCATGTTGATTAACAGTACGTTGCAGTTCAAATGCACGCACACGTACAATGATTGCACGTCAGGAATAGCCGGTGTTATCAAAGATCCGCCGGATGTGGTGCTGATGGACATCGGGCTTCCGGATATGTCGGGAATTGAAGGCATCAAAAAAATTAAAGAAAAATTGCCTGAGATGGACATTATAGTGCTGACGGTGCATGAAAATGATGAGTACGTTTTCGATGCGCTCTGTGCCGGCGCTTGCGGGTATTTGGTCAAAGATACGCCCACGGCGCGAATTTTGGATGCCATAAAAGATGTCGCCGATGGCGGCGCGCCTATGAGCACACAGATTGCGCGTATGGTCGTTCACTCCTTTCAGAAAAAAACCCATACGCTCCTGACGCAACGCGAGACGGAAGTATTGCAGCAATTGTGTACAGGAAAAAGTTATAAGATGATTGCCGATATTCTTTTTATTAGTGAAGAAACCGTCAGGCGTCATCTGAAAAGTATTTATAAAAAGCTGGAAGTCCATTCGAAATCCGAAGCCGTCGCCAAAGCCTTAAAAGAAAAATTAGTTTAGTGCAAAAAATACACAAGTAACCCGTTCAGGTCATCCAACTCCCGAGTTCAACTTCGGGAGTTTTTTATTTTCCGCTCAATCTCTATAGAAGCCTTCTCCTACTGCGTTTGCAGCCTATTTGTTTCAAGCGCTCTTAAAAAATGTCGATAGTAACCCGAATGGGTAATTTAAAAAATATTTACCCTTTTAGGTAATAGTAAGAAGAATTTCAATTAGTTAGCTTGCTACGTGCTTAGTGCAACAAATTCATAACACATCTGTTTTCGATCATATCTTTTTCAGTTTTTGAATTTTCGGCGAAAGTTACTATCCCTTAAAGCATTAAACGTTCAACTTAACCAAGGAGGTGTATGGTTAGAATTGTTACGATTTTGTTTTCGTACCTAATTAACGCTTCTTTTTTTAACAGAAGGAGGAACATTATGTTCAGAAGTACTATCAAAAAGCTGACCTTACTGGTCACTTTGGGACTGCTGTCCGTTCCGGTTAATTTGTTTTCAGGAACGACCGGTAAGATCACCGGTATCGTGAAAGACAAAGAAACGGGCGACGCTCTCCCTGGTGTGAATATCATTCTCGACGGCACGACGATGGGCGCTGCGACGAATGCTAGCGGCGAATTTACTATCATCAACGTTCCTGCTGGTGTTTATTCCATCAGTACGAGCATGATTGGTTATACCAAAGTAACCAAACAAAACGTTCGTGTACTTCCCGATTTTACGACACGTTTGGATTTTGAATTATCGCCGGAATCGCTTGGCGGTGAAGAAGTGATCATTGTCGCCGAACGTCCTTTGATCCAAAAAGATCAGACGATGACGATGACGGTGACGTCTTCCGAAGAAATCAAGAACCTTCCGGTTCGTGGATTTCAGGCGGTTGCGAACCTCGGTGTTGGCCTCGTTGTCAATAACAACCGTAACATCGACGGCGGTACTGGTAATGTCAACATCCGTGGCGGTCGTCCGAATGAAACGGGCGTGCTTGTTGACGGATTTTTACAGAATAACTTGCTGACCGGACTTTCTTTCTCGTCGGTTCCGAGCGGTTCGGTAGAAGAAGTGCAGGTTATTACCGGCGGATTTGACGCTGAATACGGACGCGTTCAATCCGGAATTATTCAAGTGACTTCCAAGAGCGGTAAACAAGTTTATTCCGGTAACCTCGAATATGTCGGGGACCCGGGCGGGCTTGGCATTGCCGAATCTTATGGATACAATGTATTTAGCGGTGGTATCGGCGGTCCGATCATTCCCGGAAATAATAAGATCAAGTTCTATGTATCAGGTGAAGGCCGCAATATAAAAGATTCGGATCCCAGCGTATTTGGCTTCCCGCAATATTCTCTTTCGTCTGATGGTATTCGCGGTGTTAATGCTGCTGACATCGATACGGTGATGTTTGATACGGATGCTCAAGGCAATGTCAAATACAAAAAAGGCGCCCGTCCGAATAACTTCTCCGGTAATGGCGCTAATAGTGACAAAGCAATGACGCTGCAAGGTAAATTGACCTTTGATGTGATGAGTAATTTGCGCTTGGATATCAACGCGAATTATTCGAAACAATGGCGTAGAATTTTCAATATCCAACAGACGATCTGGACGGATCAAGTTGAATTGCGTACTACTGAAAACTTGAACATTGGAGGCGTTGCGACTTACACTATGAGTCCAACCAGTTTCATCGATTTTGGCGTAAATTATTTTGACTATGAGCGTCGTAGAATGCAGGATGAACTGGGCTTTAATGTAAACAATTATCCCGGTAAACAAACTGGTACTACGGGTTTCTCGACGTATTACAATGACAATTTGTTCTGGGATTTCGGAACTAGTCCGTTGAATTTCCGCCAAGACAACGACAAATATATCGCATTCAAGTCGAACTACACCAATCAAGTGGATAAGCACAATCAAGTCAAAGCTGGATTTGATTTGTTCTATCACACGGTGCGGTATCTGAATATTGTGGATACGGATCAACCGGTTGGCGGTTCCAATGACAATATTGGATACGAAGTAGTCGATCCGGCGAATCCAAAAATCCGGGAAGTATCAAGTGACGATCTCGAAAATAAAATTCTAGGACCGGCCAAACCAATCTCGTTCTCGTTCTTCTTACAAGACAAGATGGAATATGAAGGGCTCGTTTTACGCGGCGGTATTCGTTACGATCTTTTCAACGCCGGCGTGAAACAAATTAAGAATCTTGCCGATCCGACAGGTCAGGAAGATCCTGATCAGATCGGTATCGTCAATGGCAGCAATCGTACTTTAGCTGGAACTCTCGGTGCTGAAGATTACAAAAGTTCCCGTAATGATTCGAAAATCAGTCCTCGGTTGAGTCTTAGTTTCCCGATTTCTGAGAAAACTCAGTTCCGTATGAGCTACGGCAAATTCTTCCAGCAACCTCGATTGCAGGATTTGTACGTAAGCCCGGATTTTCTGGAACGTCAATCACTTGCGCCTCCTTTTGCAATCACGGTCGGCAATCCGAACTTAAAAGCTGAAGAAAGCACGCAATATGAAGTGGGTATCCGTCGTTCGTTGTCGGACAATATTGCAGTAGATGTCAATGCCTATTACAAAGACATTAGCAATCTGATTAACTCTCGTCTGGTTGCGTCTGTTCCAAACAGTTTGATTATGTTTGATAACGAAGACGAAGGCGTCGTTCAAGGTTTGAGCTTAGCATTAGAAATGCGCCGCATTTCTAAATTCCAAGGTCGCGTGGCCTACACGTTGCAGTCAGCCAGAGGTTCGGGTTCCGCTCAAAATTCAGGTTTCCGCGCCTCGTGGTTGGGCTACTCGGACACCAAATTTAACGCGCCCCTCAACTTCGATCAACGTCATACGATCAATGCGAACTTAGATGTTCGCAACGCTAAAGGCGAAGGTCCGGATATCGGCGGCACGCATATTTTAGAAAATGCCGGAGTCAATTTCCAAATGAACGCCGGTAGCGGTTTACCTTATACGCCGACGACCATTGTTCCAATCTTAGTACGTGGCGTACCGCAAGGTCGCGTAGTTGCCAGAAGAAATTCACAGAACCAGCCGTGGACATTCCGTATTGATATGCGCGCTGACAAGACGATCAATCTGACCGATAAGATGAGCGTCAATGTTTACGTGCAGGTATTGAATCTGTTGGATCGTAAAAATGTCCTTACGGTATTCACAGCCACGGGGCAGGCTAATGACGACGGATATTTGTCAACTCCTGCCGGACAAGCTCTCAACGAGCGTCAGCTTCAGCAGTATCGTGTCAATTACAAAGACGGACTTCCGTATGATACGCCAAGACAAGCGCGTTTAGGAGTACTGTTTAATTTCTAATCGAAGATTAAAGGTAGCCGTCGAAAGGCGGCTACCAATTTTTTTTTCAAAAAAAAACACTCTGAAATTCAATGTGTAGGAGCTGAAACATGAATAAGATGAAAATAGGAATGTTGCTATCGCTGGCTTTTGCGATAACCGCCTTCAGCGTGCTGAAATGGTCCGATGCAGGCGTCGCGAAGGTTGATGATAACAGCAGGCTGAAAGCCAAACTAAAAAAACCGGACATTGTTGATCTGGTATTTGTTGCTTACAATAACTGGAACTATGTCATGCGCAATACGGGTTCAT
>JABWBZ010000280.1 GCA_013359335.1 bacterium | reverse complement strand
ACTGACGAATATCATCAGCAGAATCACGCGCGCAGTGGTAGTGCGAAAAACACCTTCGAGAAAAAACATGCCGCTTTCGTAGGATTGACCGAGAAAAATTTTGTTAATATTCTCCGAAAAATCGATAAATAAGATCCCGATAAAGAAAAATATCTCTACCGATACGCACGTCAGAAAAAGCCTTAAATCGGATAATTTGTTTTCGCGGTATATTTCCTCCTCAATATCGTCAATAAGATTGTTGAGTTTCTCCAATACGACCGGTGAAGCCGACTGCGTTTGCTGATGTTCGCGAATCGTTTTGAGTTGATCGTACGACTGCATTAATTCGATAAAATATTTGGTTTTCTGCAGTTTGTCCTTTTTCTGCAGCCAGGCTATGATGATCGGAACAAACACCGCCAGCGCCGCAAAAAGCGCTCTGAAAAAATCAAACGTCTCGCCCGTTTGCGTATCCATAAACTCTCCAGTACCCGAAGCGTTAACAAATATTTAATGCAAGGTTAATCACGCGAAAACGAAAATTCAATATCCTATCTTCATTCAATGATTCTATAATAATTCGTTTTCCGGCATGTTAATTCAGACCGGAACAGGGATCAAATTATCTTAAACAGGATCAAATGGCAAGCAAGAAATCCTTACATTTCAACTTGCTTTTTTCAGTAATAATCTGTACTTCCGCGCGATAATTTCAAATTAATTTCTGGAACGATCGATTATTATAAATAAAGTGCATAAAAATTTACGGTTAACCACTCTTCAACTGTTTCTTCTTACATGCCTGACCATGATTGCTTTTGCAGCGAATTCTATTCTATGCAGACTGGCGTTTAAAAATACGGAGATTGACGCGGCAACTTTCACGAACGCACGCCTTGCATCCGGTGCAGTAATGTTGTGGCTAATTGTTCCTGCAAGCCGGCAAAACAATGTACCGGCAAGTTGGGTTTCGGCCTTTGCACTCTTTGCCTATGCCGCATCTTTTTCATTTGCCTACATCACGTTGTCCGCAAGCACAGGCGCTCTATTGCTTTTTGGGGCGGTGCAATTGACGATGATCCTGCCGCGAATTTTAGCCGGAGAGGGTTTGAGCATTTGGAAAATAGCCGGGATTATTTGTGCTTTTTCCGGACTGATACTGCTCGTATTGCCCGGCCTGACTGCGCCGCCATTGGCCGGAGCAACGCTGATGACGATGGCTGGCATTGCATGGGGCGTATACTCTTTACGCGGCCGAGATACGACCGATCCGGAAGCATCCACGTCATCAAATTTTTTGCGAGCCGTGCCGATGGCGATTATTTTAAACATGCTGTTTTTTTCTTATTCATCATTCGACCTAGCCGGAATCGTCTATGCCACGCTCTCCGGCGCCATCACATCCGCCCTTGGTTATATCCTTTGGTACAAAATACTCCCATCGCATAATCCTGCCAACGCCGCAACCGTCCAGTTGAGCGTTCCCGTCATTGCTGCGCTTAGCAGTATTGCCATTCTTGATGAACAGGTCACTATCCGGCTGATCGTTTCATCACTCATGATTCTCGGAGGAATTGGATTGGTATTCAAAAAAGCATGAAACTTTATCACACTCACCGTAGCCGCCGGCGCCGTATTGGATTCTGTATATAATTCCAGCCTTGTCGGTAAAGTTTATTTTTTTGAAAAGCATTTCTGGAAATAAACGTTTTTTTTATTTACTTTGCACCGGCTTTCATTATACATAGTCCAACAAACAGGGCTTGAAAACTCTAACTTGTAATCCCATGAAATCACTGTTCCTTCTCCTGCTCACCGGTACGACGCTATCGTGGGCTCAGAATTCCAAACCCGTCGTCGCCGTTCTCGATTTTAACAACACCACGAAAAAATTCTATCTCGACGAAGTCATCCGCTCCTTTCCGGCTCAATTACAAACCGAACTTTCTCAAAAAAAATCGCTCGTGATCGTCGAGCGCCGCCGTATCGACAACGTGATGCGCGAACAGGATTTTGTATTGAGCGATCTGGCCGAGGACAAAGACAAGCAAACCAAAGTCGGTAATTTGCTCGGGGCGGATTATCTTGTAACGGGCGACATCAGCGAATCGGATGGTAAATTGCGGATCGACGTAGCCGTGACGCAGATCAGCAGCGGCCGCGTCATCGGCGAAAAAGCGCTCGTTCCGTCCAAAAGCCACACCTCCGTCGGCGCTCGACTGCTCGCGCAAAATATCGCGTTTGAACTCACGGGCGAGGGGAGCAAAATTCAGAGCATCGCTTTAAAAGGCGCTCCGACGACTCCGCTTTTTCTGGCAACCGTGCTATTAGCCGCCGGAACCGGTTACGCGTACAAGCAGTCGTCGAAATTTAAAAACGACTACAAATCCGACCGGAGCAATCTCAACAGCATTCAAGACCATTATGATAAAGCGAACAAATGGCATAAAACCGGAGGATTTTTTCTCGGAGCAGCCACGATTTCACTCGGCGCATATATCCACGCGCTCATCAAAAATAAATCATCCGACCTCGAAGTGCTGGCATCAGAATCGATTAACAACAAAGCTACATTCGCCATACAACCTGTAATTGCTCCCGGCCAATCGGCGGGCATTAATCTGTCGGTCAAATTCTGAGGAATGTCATGAAACGACTACTGCTGTTTTTGTCAACGATCTTCCTGTCATGCACCGATCTCAACCACGTCAATCCGCTCGATCCTGAAAACCCGGAAGCCGAAGCCGATCAGATCGTTGTCGTCGAAAATTTTATTATGCATTATAGTGATTTGAGTACCATTCCCGATCCGGTGAAAAATTCACAGGATGCGTTGTACGAATTGGTTCCGAAATACGGCGAAAAGATGATCATCCTCGAATACCACATGCCGCCGTATTTGTCGACCAATACCGACGCGTATTCCATTCCTGAAGACACCGTTCGCTACAATCAATATCGCGATAATGCGCCCCGCGGATTTCCTCACGTATTTTTCAACGGCAAACAAAATTCCGCGCAAGGCGCTTCCTCCAAAACTTCAGCCAAAGCACGGTACGAAGCCTATCTCGATACGATGACCATCCGCAAAAATAAACTCTATTGTGAATTAGAAAAATCCGTTTCTGGCAACATCCTGACGATTCATTCACGCATTGCCCGCTTCGGCGAAATCGGCATCAATAATTTATCCGTCGAATTTATTATATTTGAAAATTACGGTGATTCAAAAAATTTCACGGTCAGAGATATTCTGCTGCCGATTACGATCACAAGCATCGGTGCGAAAGAAATTTACGAACTGGATCCGCAGACCGTCACGCTCGGCTCCCGGTATACAACCGGCGACGCTGGTGTCGTCATAATCGTCAAAGACAACATTTCCAAACAAATTTTACAAGCGGCTGTGCAATGAAAATCAGAAACATTTTAATGATTCTCCTCTGCGCCGGATTTCCCGGTTGCGATAAACTCGGACAACTCGGAAAAGACAGCGAAAAACCGGTCATCGACCGCATCACTATCGATCCGGCGGCGATCCTCGTCAACGACACGACGACGATTACCGTCGAAGCGCGCGACCTTAATGACGAACCCATCAGCTATGTCTGGAATAATTTCGGGCAGGGAACATTCATCGGCAGTACGACCGATGAAATTATTTTATGGAAAGCGCCCGCCGTTGCCGGTAACTACCCGATCCGAATTACCGTCACGAATGAATCCGGGCGCAGCACGTCGCGCACCGACACCGTCGAAGTCATCGCTCAAAATACGCCTGTCGTTATTATTTCCAATCCGCTCAACGGCGCTTTCATCTCCGCCGGACTCGGCGCCGTCACCGTTTCTGCGCAAGCGACGCCTACCGATATCGACAGCATGACGTTTGCCGTCGGCTCAACCGTGTTGGATCGTGCGCTCGGAAGTTCGGCCAATTTCGTATGGAACATCGCCTCTCTCTCCGGCTCGCAAATTCTCCGCGTGAGCGCCTATCGCCACTCAGGACCGCAGCAATTCGTCGGAGAAACCAGCATCAGCGTCTCCATCGAACCGGTGGTGGGAAAGAGAAAATAAATTCTACTGCAATTTCTTTTTAATAGTTTCTGATCCGAATCGATCCTACTGAAAATGTCTGAAAGATTTGCAATGAATTTGGTAAGATTGTTTTAGACGTGAATTAAAATCAACAGCCTCACGCCTTCTTCTTCTCTATCTGATGTTTCTGTGGGCGGATAATCAATTCAGTAACTACGGTTCCCTCTCGTTGTGACAAAATCGTTGCGACGCCATCGGCGACGCATTCGGCGGTAATGTGACTGTGTGCGTCGTCATGCTCTTTAAAATGCAGATGATCGTAAAACGGCGTTCGGGTCATATCCGGTAAAATCGTCGTCACCTTCACACCATATTTACGCACTTCTTCGAATAGACTATCCGAAAAATGTTTGAGTCCGGCTTTCGTCGCCGCATACGCGCTCCCGATCG
>JABWBZ010000279.1 GCA_013359335.1 bacterium | reverse complement strand
ATCGGCTGTTTTTGCAACGGATGGATATTTTTCGCATGGATACGGAACGCAAAGTAAAGGCATTGGCGGGGCTGGCGTCGCTCTGCCTTTGAGTTCGCTCTCGGCGGTAACGAATCCAGCCGCATCGGTTTTCATGGAAAAAAGATTCGATATTGGTTTTGCCATATTTAATCCCAATCGGCAATACACGGTCGTCGGCAATCCTTCGGGCGCGCCGGGAACATTCGGTTTAACGCCGGGCACGGTGAAAAGCGATTCGAAAGTGTTTTTTATTCCTCATTTTGCTTTGAATTGGGCGCTTGACGATCGTCAGCACATTAATGTTGCCGCGTTCGGTAATGGTGGGATGAATACGGATTACGGAACGGCGACGTTTTACGATCCGAATTCATCGACGACCGGAGTCAATTTGTCGCAGCTTTTTTTTAGCATGACTTACGCGCGTAAAATTAATAACGATCACGGACTAGGTATTACCCTGATTGGTTCCGTCCAGATATTCGAAGCGAAAGGCATGACGTCTTTTGGAAACTTTTCAAGAGACGCGCAACATTTGACTAATAATAAAAACGACTTTTCGTTGGGTTACGGCGCCAGAATCGGTTACCTGGGAAATATTCTTCCGAAATTGTCGATTGGCGCGTCCTTCCAAACGAAAATTTATATGGCCGAATTGAATGACTACAAGGGCCTTTTTGCGCAACAAGGCGATTTCGACATTCCGGCAAACTGGACGGTAGGCTTGGCTTACAAAGCTACAGATAAATTGACACTCGTCGGCGACGTGCAACACATTTATTACAGCGATATCAAGTCGGTGGGAAATAAAATGAATCCGGCGAATTTTCAGCAAGGCATTATGTTGGGCGACGACAACGGTTCTGGTTTCGGCTGGCGCGATATGACTATTTACAAAGCCGGCGTTCAAGTGCAAAAAGGAGAAGGCTGGACGTGGCGCGGCGGATATTCGTACGGCAAACAACCGATTCCGAGCAGCGAAGTGATGTTCAACATTCTAGCGCCCGGCGTGATCGAACAACATGTGACATTCGGTTTTTCGAAAAAAGTCAATCACGATCATGAAATCAGTTTCGCCGCCACGCACGCCTTCTCGAAAGAAGTTAAAGGCGCCAATCCGATGGAAGCTCCGGGACAGCAGACGATTAAATTGAAAATGAATCAATGGGATTTTGAAGTCAGTTACTCGTTTTAATTGATCAAACCGAACGGAAAAGCCATGAACAGTTTATCGCGCAGACGATTTCTCAAAATCAGCGGCAGCACAGTTGCTGCGGTGGCTGCAGCAGGAGCCGTCGGCAGCCTTGTGAAAAAAGCTGAAGCGCTGGATTCCAATTCCGTCGAAGGCTTACAAAAAATTCCGACCTACTGCGACATTTGTTTCTGGAAATGCGGCGCGATCGCGTACGTGCAGGATGGAAAACTTTGGAAAGTCGAAGGCAATCCGCTCGATCCATTGAGCGAAGGCCGCTTATGTCCGCGCGGAACAGGTGGTGTCGGCGCGCATTATGATCCGGACCGGCTCAAAGCGCCGCTGATCCGCAAAACTGTGCGCGGCGCGGAGGAATGGGTCGAAGTAACGTGGGATGAAGCGATAGATTATATCGCTCAAAAAATGCTGAAGATCAAAGCGGATTACGGACCGGAAGCGATCGCGTTTTTCAGTCACGGTATCGGCGGTAATTTTTTTAAACATACCTTGAAAGCATTCGGTACGCCGAATATCGCTGCGCCGTCGTTTGCACAATGCCGAGGCCCGCGCGATGTTGGATTCCGACTGACGTTCGGTGAAGACGTCAGTTCACCGGAGCGCACGGATATCCGCAACGCGCAATGCCTTGTGCTGATCGGATCGCATCTTGGCGAGAACATGCACAATACGCAGGTGCAGGAATTCGCGCAAGCCGTTGAGAACGGGGCGACGATTATCGTGGTCGATCCGCGTTTTTCGGTTGCGGCAGGCAAAGCGAAATATTACTTACCGATCAAACCTGGAACGGATTTGGCTTTGGTTCTTGCATGGATGAATGTGCTGGTGAACGAAAATTTGTATGATACACATTACGTCGAACAATATGGGTTCGGATTCGAGCAATTTGCCGCTTCGATTCAATCGTACACGCCGGAATGGGCTTATCCGCAAACCGGGATCGAACCTGAATTGATTCGCAAAACGGCGCGCGAAATGGCGCGTTATCGACCGGCGACTTTAGTTCATCCGGGCCGCCATGTGACGTGGAATGGCGATGATGCTCAACGCAGCCGCGGGATTGCGTTGCTGAATGCCTTGCTCGGAAGTTGGGGACGCAAGGGCGGATTCTACACGCCGGTGAGTATGGACGTCCCGCCGTATCCGTATCCGGCGTATCCGAAATCCGAAAAAGGAAAAGTAGACAATCCCGATCATAAATATCCATTCGCTCACGAAACGATCACGACAGGAATTCGTGAAGCAACGATTTCCGGAAAACCTTATCCCATCAAGGGTTGGTTTGTTTACGCGACGAATTTACTGCACGCGTTGCCGAATGAAGATGAAACGCTCAAGGCGATTCAAAACCTCGATCTGATGGTGGTCGTCGACGTGATTCCGAGCGAAATCGCCGGCTGGGCGGATGTGGTGTTGCCTGAGTCCGTGTACCTTGAACGTCACGACGATCTTAACGTGGAATGGTTTCGTGAACCGTTCATTGCGTTACGTCAGCCTGCGGTCGAAGCGCCGCACGAACAAAAACCGAATTGGTGGATGGCGAAAAAATTGGCCGAAAAATTAGGGCTTGGAAATTACTATCCGTGGAAAACCATTGAAGAATATTTTGAGACGCGTTTGAACAATGCCGGATACAGTTATGCAGAATTAAAAGAAAAAGGAATTATCCGCGGCAAGAAACAACCGATTTATTTCGATGAAGGCGTGCCGGCAGAATTTCCAACGCCGTCGGGCAAGATCGAATTTTATTCGGTTCAGTTGGCCGACGCTGGTTTCGATCCCGTTCCGGTCTATAAAGCGCCGCCGGAAGGCCCGCCCGGATCGTTTCGTTTGCTCTATGGCCGGGCGCCGGTTCATTCATTCAGCCGCACGCAATCCAATCCGATTTTGTCCGAGATGATGGATGAAAATGAAGTGTGGATTAATTTCGATGTGGCCGCTCGCTTGGGTTTGAAAAGCGGCGATTATGTGAAATTAAAAAATCAGGACGGTGTGATTAGCAACCGGATCAAAGTCAAAGCCACGGAGCGAATTCGCACGGATTGTGTTTACATGGTGCACGGCTTCGGGCACAATTCCAAAATGTTGAAACGTCCGTATGGTAAAGGCGCCAGCGACGCACAATTGATTACCAAATATGTGACGGATCCTTTGATGGGCGGTACCGCAATGAATGTCAATTTCGTCACGATAGAAATGGAGGCGTAAGATGGCACGATTGGTTATGGTCATCGATACCACCAAATGCGTCGGCTGTATGGATTGCGTCGTGGCGTGCAAAACGGAGAATCGCGTGCCGGAAGGATTTAATCGCGACTGGATCGTGCAGGACGCGAAGGGAAAATATCCGAACATCCATCTGGAAATTCGTTCCGAGCGGTGCAATCAGTGCGACAATCCGCCTTGTGTGACGTGTTGCCCGACGGGCGCAAGCCACGTGCATGATTACGGCGGCGTTGTGCTGGTTAATCACGACGAATGCATCGGCTGCAAAGCCTGCGTTGCGTCGTGCCCGTACGATGCGCGATTCATTCATCCCGACGGCTATGCTGATAAATGTACGTTTTGCATTCACCGCGTCGAAACAGGATTGGAGCCGGCATGCGTGTCGGTATGTCCTACGCGTTGCATGTATTTCGGCGACCTGGAGGATCCGAACAGCAAGGTCAGTAAACTTTTGAATGAGCGGAAGCATCATACGAATTTACCGGAGGCAGGAACGAAACCGAATATTTATTATTTGATATAGATTCAACACTAAGGCACTGAGACACAAAAGCTTTCAATTTTATGCCTTCGTGACCTGGTGGCCAATAACAGAGGAAAATTATGGAAGAAGTTACGACAACGCGGATGAATGAAATGATTGATCCCTCTTTGCATATCTGGGGCTGGGAAATTCCCGTGTATTTATTTTTAGGCGGGCTTGTTGCAGGATTTATGATCATTTCAGGATACTTTACTTTAAAAGGGCATCACAAACACAGCCATTTCTCGTCCTTTTATCTGCCGCACGTGAGTCTCGCGTTGCTTAGCTTGGGAATGTTTTCATTGTTTCTCGACCTCGAACATAAGTTGTATGTCTGGCGGTTGTACACCACTTTTCAAATTACATCACCGATGTCGTGGGGGTCTTGGATTTTATTATTCGTTTATCCGGCGTTGTTATTGAACACGCTGGTGAGTATTCCTGAGAAGTTTAGTAATCGTATACACTTATTCGATAGATTTTCAGAAAAAATC
>JABWBZ010000278.1 GCA_013359335.1 bacterium | reverse complement strand
GAGGACGAACAGATTCAATTGTTTTTCAAGCATGCTTTTATAGCGGAATGTAATTTGAGCATGGCGCATATGTACGGTTTTGAAACGCAGGAGGAAGCGATCGGTGTTCCGATCAGTCAATTGCTTCTGCCAAGCGACCCGCACAATGTCGAATACATGCGGAAGTTTATTCACGGCGGGTATCGGTATTTCGATCAGGAGTCGCATGAGGTTGACAAATTCGGCCGTCCGAAATATTTTTTAAATAACGCAACGGGCTTTATTGAAAACGGCTATTTGATACAAGTGTGGGGTACGCAGCGCGATATCACCGAACGCCGGTTGGCTGAAGAAGCGTTGGCGCGTAGCGAACAGTACTACCGTTCTCTGATCGAACATTCCACTGACATCGTCACCATTTTGGATGTTGAAGGTAAAATTTTGTATGAAAGTCCGTCTATTGAAAAAGTGCTCGGATATGGCGTTAGTGAATTGGTCGGGAATAATGCATTTGAATTCGTCCACAGCGACGACGTGGAACGTATTAAACGTTTGTTTATTTCATTGTCTAAAATCCCAAACACGACGGTTACGATCGAGTACCGTTTTCGCCATCAGGATGGTTCGTGGCGGATGATGGAAAGTACAGGGCGTAATCTTTTGCATGAACCGGGCGTCAACGGTATCGTCGTCAATTCACGCGATGTGACAGAGCGGCGGAAAGCTGCCGAAGAATTGCAGCATAATCAGGCCAGTTTACTCGCGATCATAGAAAACACTAAAGACTCGATCTGGTCGTTGGATGCCAATTACCGAATAGTCACGATCAATTCGACTTTCAAAAAAAGTTTTCAACAGGCATTCGACATTATTCTCGAACCGGGTATGCATGTTCTGGAAGTTATCCCAGAAGATTTACGTGGAACATGGCAGGAACGTTACGACCGCGTTTTATTGAAGGGCGAAAGTTTTACGGTTTCCGACCATTTTGAATATGCCGGCAAATCACAGGACGTTGACGTTTCTTTTAATCCGATTATTACCAATGACGGTAAAATTACCGGCGCCTCGGTCTTCGCGCGCGATGTCACGGAACGTAAACGCATTGAAGCGGCCGTGACAAGGAGCGAACGTTACTATCGCGCGCTGATTGAAAACGCATTGGACATTATAACGATTTTAAATGTTGACGGTACCGTTCGGTATGAAAGTCCGTCGATCGCACGGATATTTGGTTTCAGCCCGGATGAGTTGGTCGGCCGGCATATTACGGAATTTGTGCATCCGGACGATCGTGAACGTCTGATCGAAACTTTTCGGCAAGGAGCCGCCAGTGAACGCAAAGTTGTCAACGAAGAATTCCGCTTTATCCACAAAGACGGTTCATGGCGCGTTCTCGAAGTGACCGGTCACAACATGCTGAAGGATCCGGTGGTTGCCGGCATCGTGGTCAATTCGCGCGATATTACTTTGAGAAAAAAAGCGGAACAAGCCCTGCTCGAAAGCGAACAGCAATATCGCGCTTTGGTGGAACAATCGTCCAATCCGGTTTACGTTTTACAGCACAACAAGGTTGTTTTGGTGAATGCGGCATGGGAGGAACTTTTCGGATACAAGCGTGAAGAAGTGCTCAATGAAAAATTCGATTACATGACGTTGATCGCGCCGGAGAGTTGGGAAGTGGTCCGCGAGAGAATGGAAAGAAGGATGAAAGGATTGCCGGTTGTGCCCAAGTATGAAATGCAGGCCCTGACCAAAGACGGACGGCATGTTTACATCGATGTATCCGTAGCCGAAATTACGTGGCACAATAAACCGGCCGTGCAAGGTGTTTATTATGATATTACGCAGCGTAAACGGGCCGAGGCCGCACTGGCCGCCGAGAAAGAACAATTGGCCGTCACACTGCGATCCATCGGCGACGGCGTCATCACGACGGATATTTTGGGAAGAATCGTACTACTGAATAAAGTTGCCGAACAATTAACCGGATGGTCCAGCGACGACGCGCTAGGTAAACCGATTGAAACCGTTTTCAATATCGTCAGAGAAAAAACAGGGGAACGCGTCGATAATCCGGTTTACGGAGTTTTGAAAAGCGGAAGCCCTAAAGAATTGAAAGATCATACGGCGTTGATCGCCAAAGACGGCATGCAACGCTTGATATCCGACAGTGCTGCTCCGATTTTGGATTCCGAAAATCACGTCATCGGCGCCGTGTTAGTTTTCAGAGACATCACGGAAAGAAATAAACTTGAACAGGAACGGATCAAAGCCAGTAAACTGGAATCGGTCGGCATTCTTGCCGGCGGGATTGCACATGACTTCAATAATATTTTGACGGCCATTCTCGGAAATTTGTCGTTGATGAAAATGGTTATCGACAAGCCGGACGAAATTCGAAAACGTGTAAATGAAGCTGAAAAAGCATCCATGCGCGCACGCGATCTGACGCAGCAATTGCTCACGTTTTCTAAAGGCGGGGCGCCGGTCAAGAGCGCTGGATCGATCAGGGAATTGATCAAAGACTCATCTGAATTTGCGTTGCGAGGATCGAATATTAGCTGCCATTATTCGATTGCTTCCGGATTATGGCCGGTGGAAGTCGATCAGGGGCAAATCAGCCAGGTTATTCATAATCTGATTCTCAATGCCGTTCAAGCGATGCCGGAAGGTGGAAAGATCGACGTATCGGCGTGTAATCTTCGCGTTACGCCGGCCATGGGATTGCCGTTGCAGGAAGGTACGTATTTGCAAATTGCCATCACGGATCACGGTATCGGCATTCCGCCGGAACATTTGCAGAAAATTTTTGATCCGTATTTTACTACTAAACAAAAAGGCAGCGGGCTTGGATTGGCTACATCCTATTCGATTATTAAAAATCACGATGGATTTATAGCGGTTCAATCGGAATTGGGCAAACAAACGACGTTTACTGTCTACCTTCCGGCAATTGAGCGTGAAATTGCAGTCGAATCAGTTCGTCCCGAAACCGAGCTTTCCGGAGCTGGCAAGATACTAATCATGGATGACGAAGAAGACATTCGGAATATTATGACGCAAATGCTTCGGCGTTTAGGGTATGTGATCGTGGTGACGTCGGATGGGCGCGAAGCGATAGACTGCTATACGCAGGCCAAACTTTCAGAAGAACCTTTTGACTTGGTAGTGATGGATTTGACCATTCCCGGAGGAATGGGAGGCAAAGAAGCGATGGAGCGACTGCGAAAATTTGATCCGGACATTAAAGCGATTGTCATCAGCGGCTATTCTAACGATCCCGTAATGTCCGATTTCAGGAATTACGGATTTAGCGGCGTTATTCCGAAACCTTTTGATATGGCGACTTTGACGAAAACCATTAAGGAAATGCTTGTTCCGGCTGTTTAAAAAAATCTTGCTTCGGGAAACCTTTTTATATACATTCGCCCCGTTCTAAAATGAAATATTTGCGTCCATAGTCCCGACAAGTCGGGGCAAATGACTCTTAATCATTAGGTTTCAGCCTGAGGCTGATGGACGCGATGCTCTTAACATAAAAATATAAGACAGTTATTTTAATATTTGCGTCCATAGCTCAATTGGCAGAGCAAATGACTCTTAATCATTAGGTTCAAGGTTCGATTCCTTGTGGACGCACCTTCTCTCCAAATTAAATTTTTACTGGAACAAAACCAGGACACAAACGTTTTATATTATTAAAGTTTATTGACTTAAGTTTTGAGTTGTTTTATATTGGTTTGTCATCTTTAGAGTTGCTTATCAATAATTTTAGTTACTAAATGCAATTACCATCTAAGCTAACTCCAGAGCCATTGGTTGAAGCAGTAGTTGAAGTGCGTTTTGAATCAGCCATGCCTCAAGGCGATGTTATTTCAAAAATGCTTTTAGCATTAAATAAATCTTTTCCTCAATTCAATAGTATTGATATCCCGCCAGAATTACGTTCCACACCTCAATTCAAATATCATGGTTCAATGGCGTTGGCGCGTGGAAATCTGTCAACGCGAATTGGCCATAACGTTATTTCAGTAAATTGCACAACCCCTTATCTTGGGTGGCCAAGATATTTTCAAGAAGTCAAGAACTCCCTTAAGGAGGTTTTTAGGAATATTGCAATTTATAAAGTTGAACGATTGGGCGTGCGATATATTAATTTTTTTGAGGGCGAGAGCAACTTGTTAGAAAACCTTGACTTGAATTTTGAAATTAGGAAATTGAAAGAACTTTCGATTAATCAATTTTTTGTTCGATCCAACATTATGCGGAATGGAGTAGAACAATTGATATCGATTTCAGATCATGCACAAATAAATACGAAACCACAGGCAGAAGGGATCCTTGTTGATATTGATTCCTCGTTGTCATCGAACATTCCTAATTACCTTTCTGATGAGTTTTATGAAGAAATCGATCGGCTACATCGTGCAGGAAAAGAATTGTTTATTTCTTTATTAAGTGAAAAATTCTTAAATAAGTTTTCGCCTCAATATACTTAG
>JABWBZ010000277.1 GCA_013359335.1 bacterium | reverse complement strand
TTGTGCGCGGCGACGAAGGCGCGCGCGTCGCCATGCCTCCGAAACACCTGATTGCGGAAATTGTCAAAATCATCAAAGAAACTTTTCCGCGGTCGATTCATATTAACACGGACGTCGATCCGCGCTTGTACTCCATCACAGGCGATACGACTCAACTGCATCAGTCGCTGCTGAATTTAGCGGTCAATGCCCGCGACGCCATGCCCGACGGCGGGGAATTGACTTTCATCGCGCGCAATACCATCATCGACGAAATGTTCGCTCACATGCATCCCCACGCGAAAAGCGGCCATCACGTCGTGATCACGGTAAAAGATACCGGTATTGGCATTGCACCGGAAAATATCAGTAAAATTTTCGATCCTTTTTACACGACGAAAGAAGCAGGAAAAGGCACGGGGCTTGGATTATTCTCAGTCCACTCCATCGTCAAAAATCACGGCGGTTTTATCGACGTGGTTAGCGAACCCGGCCGCGGAACGGAATTTAATTTATACTTGCCGGCAGCGGACGAGACCTTAGAACACGCCGCCGGCGAGCTTCCGATCAGCCATGGTCACGGCGAATGCATCCTTGTCGTGGATGACGAAGTTTCAATCCGTGAAGTAACGCGCTCGACGCTGGAAGCCAGCGGTTATAAAGTTTTGACGGCAGGCGACGGCACCGAAGCCGTAGCCGTCTACGCGCAACACCGCGATCAAATCCATGCCGTCATTCTCGACCTTTTGATGCCGCACTTAGACGGGCGTGCGACGGTGAAAGCCTTGCGTAAAATCAATCCGGAAGTCAAGGCCATTCTCATGAGCGGCATGCTGGATTCAAAGAAACTCCTGGAAACGGCCGATTTAGGCCAGATTGATTTTTTATTGAAACCATTTTCAACGGAAAAAGTCTTGACGATACTTCATAAAGTTCTCTCAACGGCTTAGCTCTCCTTCAACCTTCAAAGGGGGCGGGCGGAAAAAAAGAAAACCGAACTCAGTACATCCCCTTCGGCTCTTTCTTTGAATTCCGCACGCTCCTTATCCCACCTGAAATCTTTTAAATTTTTTTTAATTTGAACTAATGCGTGCTGGCATGTATCTTGGACAAAAAAATTAAAGGAGTCTTATGCGTTATTGGATATTAGTGTTACTAGGTATTGTTTGTTTTGACGTATCGGCGCAGGATGAATATCCTGAAGCGATTGCGGACAATTCGTTTTTGATCGAAGAAGCGTATAATCAGGAGCCTCGGGTCGTGCAGCATATTTTCAATTTAGTCAGAACTCACAACAAAGACGTTGAGTTCCTGTTTACGCAGGAATGGCCTTTGTGGTCGCAACGTCACCAGTTTAGCTACGGCGTGCCTTATCTTTGGCCGGATGTTGCGTCGGGATTCGGCGACCTGATGATTAATTATCGGTATCAATTGATTGATCGCCATCATTGGGCGGTCGCGCCGAGAATTTCCATCATCCTTCCCACCGGTAAAAATTCGTTGAGTGACAATCAAACGGGCTACCAGTTCAATTTGCCGGTCAGCCGCAGGATTGCCGCTCAATGGGCTGCTCACGCCAATGCCGGCGTCACCTATTTTCAAAAAGATAAGCAAGCGGATTTTTTTGCCGGCGGAAGCCTGATCTGGCTGGCGGCCCCGACATTGAATCTTATGGCGGAATTTATAGCTGAATTTCCGGAAGGCGATGAAAAGACTTATGTGATCAATCCTGGAATCCGTTACGCACACAACGCCGGTAACCTGCAAATCGTACCGGGCCTCGCCGTTCCGATCCAACTCAATGGTAACGATCAGGGCGCCGATGTATTTTTTTATCTTTCACTGGAACATCCGTTTTGAACTTGAATTTTAACTAAATGCTGAGGGAGAATTTTTCTATAGAATTCTCCCTTTTTTATTATAATTAATCATTCGATATCCTTTAGATAATATTTTGGTAATATTTCTTCAATATAATTTGTCGTTAACACGATGTTAACCTAAAAGACATTGCGTGATAAAAATTTCTTAACCTAACAAACTGTAAGGAGAATTATGAAATTCCTGACACAGATAGTGTGCCTGATGCTACCGATCGTCCTTTTTGCTCAAGATGAGAAAAAGGATGAGGCTGTCACAACCGGCGAATCGTCTAAAGTTAAGTTTGGGACTCTGATCCAACTCTGGAATACTACGAACTTGAAAAGTAAAGACAAAGGCAATGAAACGTTTAACACATTTCGTATCCGTCGGGCGGAAATCAAATTCTCAGGAGACATCAGCGAAAAAGTCGCTTTTACAGTCATGTTCGATCCGGCTAAACTTCTCGCGAACAGTTCCTCCAAACCCGACACTAATACGTCGGTAGACAAAGCCAAAACCAAACAATCCGACTTTGCCATTCTCCAGGATGTTTTCATCACCTACCATCTCAGTAAACAGTACAAAATCGATCTGCAGGTCGGACAATTCAAATACCCGCTTACCTACGAAGGCCTTCAATCCAGCGCCAAATTGAATTTCATCGAACGCGCCGAGGCCGTTCGCTCATTTGGTGATAAACGGGATATCGGTCTACAAATCAGCGCCAAACCCAATCCATTCGTCGAAGGCGCACTGATGATCGTGCAGGGCAACAGCCAGAATAAAACGGATGGCAATCAGCAGAAAGATTTTGCCGGGCGCGTCATCGCCAAACCGATGAGCGGTTTGTCAGTTGGCGGCTCGTTTTATAAAGGCAATAACGGCAATGACGGTAAAACGCCGCAAAACCGGTTTGGCGGTGAAGCCGCTTATGTCAAGGATGCGATCACAACGTACGGTGAACTTATTTTTGCCAAAGACGGAAAAGTAAAACCGCAGAAATCACAGCTCGGAGGGTACGCCGCATTCCTCTATAAACTGAACGATCAGTGGCAGCCGGGCGTACGCTACGAATATGCGTCAACGAATTATGAAACGGCCAGCAAAGAAGTTCCTAAAACGCGCCTTACTTTCGGGGTCAATTATTTCGTCGAAAAAAATTCTAAAATTCAGTTGAATTATATTTACGGAAAATTCTCAAAGAAAAACGGCGATTACGCGGCGAATATGCTGGCGGTTAACTGGCAGGTGTATTTCTAAAATTTTATAAACAAAAAAAAGGCGAGTCCTATGGCTCGCCTTTTTAGTTTTTCAGCCACTTATCGCCTTCATTCGGCACGCTTTTCAAAGATAGCCAGCGCTTCGTCCGCATTCGTAATGCAAACATTCAGATCTTTTAAAAGCCCGTCCTCGATCGAATACGCCCAGCCGTGAACGGACAATTCCTGCCCGCGCGACCATGCCTTCTGGACAATCGTCGTATTACACACGTTATTGACCTGTTCGATGACATTCAATTCGCACAGACGGTCGAGTTTCATTTGATCGTCTTTGATAGCGTCCAATTGCGCCTGATGTTTTTTGTAGATATCGCGGATATGGCGCAGCCAGTTGTCGATCAGTCCCAATTGTGAATTGGCCAGCGCCGCACGGACGCCGCCGCATCCGTAATGTCCGCACACGATCACGTCGCGCACGCCCAACACGTCGACCGCGTATTCGATCACCGATAAACAATTGAAATCGGTATGTACGACCACGTTGGCGACATTGCGATGAACGAATAATTCCCCGGGTAAAAGCCCTACAATCTCGTTCGCAGGAACACGGCTGTCGGAACATCCGATCCAGAGATATTTCGGAGACTGCTGCTTGGACAATTCCTGAAAAAATTCGGGGTGGGACTGTTTGATCTTTTCAGCCCATCGGCGGTTATTGTCGAATAATGATTTCAATCGGCGCATAATTTAATTTCCTAAAACGCGTTTATACCCAAGAAAATGTTTGGCGTAATATGGCTCCGTGACGTTAGAATACGTAACACCAACCGTCGTACTGGCGTGGGCAAAGCGATTATTACCGACATAAATGCCGACGTGCGACGCCCCTTGAGCGCCTTTATACGTATTCTGAAAAAAAACCAGATCGCCGAATACCAACCCGGTTTCTTCCACGGGCTTACCCAACGCATACATGTCCGAAGATTGACGCGGCAAATCGACATTCAGAACTTTTTTGAAAATCGAACCGACGAATCCCGAACAGTCGGTACCCTGGCCTTTTTCTATCATACCGAATTTATACGGCGTTCCCAGCCACGAATCGATTTCACGTATCATCGCTTCCTGCTGATCTTTGGAAATGCTGCCCGCGGCAACGCTCACGGCAACTCCCCCGCCCAATCCGCCGTTAGGAAGCGTCGTTGCATTTTCAGTCAGAACTTCCTTTTTCTTTTTGATGCGATCTTTTTTAGAAGTGTAGATGGGATTCGGAATGCAGCCTCCGAAAGCCGCTGCGACTATTAAACTGACGATGAATAAACGCACAACATCACTCCTTCCGTTTATGGACCAGCTATTTGGCCGTTTTAGTTTCAACGGTTTTTTTTGCAAGGTGGCCGTTGCCGTCCGGATGGCCTGCCGCCGCGATCAACACCGGGGCAAGCCCCTGTCCG
>JABWBZ010000276.1 GCA_013359335.1 bacterium | reverse complement strand
TTGAAGTTTTTGAAAAATATTACGCCGACGACGTCGTTATGCATGAGAATGAAACGTCGCCGACGGTAGGCAAAGACGCCAATCGGTTGCGGGAAAAAGAATTTTTCTCAAAGGTTACGGAATTTCGTAACATGGAAGTCAAATCCATTGCCGTGGGGGATAATGTGGCGGCGATTGAATGTTTTCTCGATTACACGCATGCCGATTGGGGCGTCCGTCGGTACACGCAGGTATCCGTCCAGCGCTGGAAAGACGGAAAGATCGTGCAGGAACGTTTTTATTATGGCAATTAAAAACCGGTCGAATTAATAAATTTGCAACGCATTTCACAAGTGCGTTGCAAATCGCTTAAATACAATTTGGAAAATGGCGCTTCGTCATTTACATTATGATAACCGTTCTTTGAAAACCAAATGATAACCCTTCACAAAGGAGGAGAACATGGAAAAGTGGAATGCGCTGGTCCAAAAAATGGAAGCCCATCGCGATCTGTGTTTCGAACTTCTGCGTATTTACCTGGGTTTGGGCCTTCTGGCCAAAGGCATTTTTTTCATTTCGCAGACGGAATTTCTCTCTCGACTGATGATGGAGGCGGGAGAATTTCAAGCGATGACAACGATGGTTGTGCATTATGTCGCGCTCGCGCATATTACGGGCGGGCTGATGCTGGTGATCGGAATGGGTACACGCCTCGCGGCGGCTATGCAAATTCCGGTTTTATTCGGCGCCGTGTTTTTCATTCATTTTAAAGAAGGGGTTTTCACGACCGGTCAAAATTTGGAATTCTCTGCCCTCGTTTTATTCCTGCTCATTCTTATTTTTATCTACGGTTCAGGCCGATGGTCGCTCGATTATAGCCTTGAACATAAAAAGGCCGAAGTCGAAGTGTGATGAATGCTCTAACACTCAGACACTGAGAGCGTATTGCCGCCTCAAAATGCACAAGAATAATTTGACATTCATGATAGTGCGTTTCGATGTGAAGGAAGTCTGAAAGGCGACGGCCCCCCGAAAGCGATTAAACTATGGACGAAAGTAGTTCTTAGTTGATTGCTGAATTAGATGTAAAATCAAAATCAGAGAAATTGAAGAACGTCTTTAATCGATTCGACTTGCCTGAAATGGGCATGATCGATCATCGCGTCGACTTTTTCATGTTCCCACGTCACGTGGTAAGGCACGTGAATACCGTGTCCGCCGAGATTGAGAACGGGCATGATGTCCGATTTCAGCGAATTGCCGATCATCATCAATTCGTCCGGTGAAATATCGAGATGATCGATCAGCTTTTTGAAGTCGGCTTCTTTTTTGTCGGACATGATCTCGATGTGGTGAAAATATCCGGCCAACGAAGATTTTTTCAGTTTTCTTTCCTGATCGACTAAGTCGCCTTTGGTCGCCATGACCAATCGGTATCGCGGCTGCAATGCTTTCAGGACGTCTTCCACGCCGTCGATGAGATGCACGGGCAATTGCATTTGTTCCTGCCCCAGCCGGAGAATTTTTTCAATGGCTGCGATCCGGATATTGCCGTCGGAAATGCGGATGGCCGTTTCGATCATCGAGAGCATGAATGACTTGATGCCGAATCCGTACAACGGGATGTCTTTGATTTCCGTCTGCAGTAATTCTCTTGAAACGGAATGCTGCGGCAGAAAATCCTCCAGCATTTCGCAAAACTTTCTTTCCGTCTCACGGAAATAGGGCTCATTGTCCCATAAAGTATCGTCTGCGTCGAAAGCGATGATTTTAATGGCCAATGGTCGGAACCTTGTTTTTATCGACGAGCATAGGTTATTACAAAATGATATGAAAATTGTTTTTGAAATGCGAAAATAAAACGAAGTTCACACCGGAACCGTCTCGCCAAATTTAGTTTTCAAATCTTTCAATCTTTGACGGACATTTTTCTGCAGGATCAATCGGATAATAAAACCGATCCATGAATATGGGAATCGCAGCCGGAAGGAGTAGGTGAATGTGACTTTCGTTTCTTCACTGTTTATGCTGTGAAATGTCCACGAGGCTGCGAAGTCTTTGAACATGTAAGGGCCTTTGGTCATTTTTACGGCGGTCACATTTGGCCGATTGAATGAGACGTACTGCGTTTCCATTCCCAGCCCGTTTTTCGCGACGCACCACGCTTTTGCGCCTTTATCCGCCTGAGCCGCACCGTCCATCAAATACGCTTCCATCAAAAACGTATCCCACTTGAGCCGGTTATTGTAATCCTGTGTGTAATCGAATATCGACTCGGGTGTGCCCGTGATGAGAATATGTTCAGAGAATTTCATTGTTGGCTGTTTGTTGGGCAGTTGGTAGGCTTAAAATTCAAAAGACTTCATTAACTTCAGAATAGAGTTCCTTCCAATATCCTTGCTTTATTCTAAATTTTGTACCGTGATTGTGTCGAGTGCGAGCATCAAAATCAATTTGAATAATGCCTCTTTCAACGCAGTTAAGAAATTTATCAAATGAAAACCCTGAGAGCATCAAGAGACTTTTGTATGAAAAATATTCTCTGCTTTTTTCTAACTTGCTGTCAGCTATAACATAGAAACAATTTCTGGCTTTTTCTCCCATTACATTTTTAAGGTCGTCAAAACCCCAATAAGGCTCTGGGTTTAGTGAATTAAGACCAATCCTTGAATCAACTGAATTGAGCCATGCTTTAATTTCAGGATCAGAAATGTCGGCTTTTGATGGATCAAAAATAAAACGGATTTTTTTTTGATTATGGTCTACAATAACAGTAAAACCACGATTGGTAAATTGGGTAGCGCTTGTGGTCGAGCGAAAGCTCATCTCATTTCGGGGATAACGCTTGCCGGCTTGTTTGTGTGGCCAGCCATAAAGTGGAAGTAGCATTTTAGTCACAATATCTGCACCACGTGGAAATGGTTCGTAGTGCTTCAATGTTATAAGCGAAGATGTGTGAAGCCGCTGACCTTTGAGTTCCCAGCCATTTGAATTTGCAATGGGAAGATTATTTTCAGGTATTCCAAGCAGCTTTTCAAGTGTGTTTCCTACTGCTCCATCATTTCGTGTAGTTTTTGTTTTCTTAACACTTTTGATCCATCCGCGTTTAGTTACGTCCTTAATGGTTTCTATTAATTGCGCTTTGGTCATTACTTGGATCATTTCGGAGGTCTCCAAAAATCAAGAAGGTATTCAAAAGTAACTCCCATAGTAATGTAATTACTTGGCCAGCCGAATATACCGATCTGGTTTACTAAATTTGTTCTATCCCATATTATGACATTCCTTAATTCGTAGCCACGCTTTCGCAATTCATCAATTAAAGAGACATGAATCGTAATTCGTTCATTTTCCCACCACATATCGGGAACATTGATTACACAATGACCTTTCGGTTTGAGTAAAGGCAGTAGCGATTCAAAAATATCTCCCATTTCTTTTGTGTAATCCGTCAATGCCATAGTGCCCAAATCTCTAGGATCTTGCGAATATTGCTCAACTTTACCAAGTTGCCCGTTATCCCTATTGCGACGAGATTTATTTTTACGCTTCCTATTTAATAAATTGGCGTAAGGCGGTGACGTCCAAATTAACTTTACAGTTTCTTCTTCTAAATAATTTTTAATATTTCGCGCATCATCTTGAATTGCAATCTGATCAGCTTTATTGAACATATTTTCATTCTGAAGTCGTGATTTACATAAGCCAACATATTTTTTTTGTAAATCAAATCCAACAGCATTTCTGTTCAAATCTTGAGCAGCTAACAACGATGTACCACTTCCGACAAATGGATCAAGCACTAGTTCACCTTGATGTGAGAATAATTCGATCACTTTTTTTGATAGCGATAAGGGAAAAGTTGCCGGATGAAGCTCTTTATCTCTTATGTCTCGTTTTTCATAAAAAAACTCCCAAACTCCGATTTGTGCTCTCAACCATTCTTTAGCAGTCAAGCAATTAATATGTGTTGGAGGACACTCACAGGTTCTATCGTGGCCTATTTCGAGAGCTTTTAATTTTGCTTTTGTTTTCAAACCAATCCTCATGAATTAAAATAATTTTCCAACGTATAGAAAAACAGCATAAAATTCAAAGGATATTAATCAAAAGTATGGGCTCAAAAAAACGAATAGAGATGAAATGATATTTTGAAGTTGGATTGAAATTCTTAGATCAAAAACTTCATGAAACCAGCCTATGCATGCTTTTTACTTTAGTGATATTGGAAGCATAAGCTAAGCATGCAAAAGGTCCTCTTTTTCCAGATCGGGATAATCATGGAGAATCTCATCCATCGTCATACCGACGCTCAAAAGTTCGAGCATATTTTCGACCGGATAACGCATGTTACGGATCGTGGGTTTTCCATGGCAAATATCCGGATTGATCGTAATACGCTTCAAAAAATTATGCTTTTTCATCGTGTGTCAACCCTTTAGGGGTGCTGCTGTTTTCAGCATACGGAAATTCTTCCGGAAAAGCAAAGCCAACGATTGAGATTTAACGGAATTTTCAATTCAAAGAAATTCGAGAACAACGT
>JABWBZ010000275.1 GCA_013359335.1 bacterium | reverse complement strand
ATATTGATGACAAAACCTTCCGACTGTTTTAATTTTCGTAAAACCAGCCGCGTCAGAATAATCGGCGCCTGCAAATTAGTCTGCACCAGGCGTTCGATGTCTTTGATTTTAATTTCCTCATGCGGCGCGAAAAAACCGACGCCGGCATTGTTGACCAGAACATCCAACTTTCCCTCACTTTCAAATATCCTGTCTACACACTGCTCGAGTTGCTTCGAATTCGCCACATCACACGCAAGAGTTTTAAATTCAGCGTGGTCGAATTTGGTTTTTGAGAAATCACGAGCGAGACCGTACACGCGGTAATTCATTGCAATAAGTTTTTTACAAATCGCCAGCCCGATCCCTGACGATGCGCCGGTTACCATCGCCGTTTTCATATAAACACCTTGGTTGAAGGCAAATATTGAAGCAAGAGATTTTGTATAAATAAATTCATTTCATTTTTAATAGTTTCCGGATAACTTGCCGCATTTTTGTCAAATACATACGGATAATACAACACATCCGAATCCTGCCGCTGTTTGCGAATCTTGCGCAGATAATCCGCATTCATCCTGAAAACACCGGAGCTGACATCGTAAAGCTTCACCGCTTCCAGTTTTTCAAAAACCGTCTGCACACATTGCGAATAATATTCTTTCCAATGGTCGATGCGAATTACCGGATCGAAGCACACGCGCACTTTCCAGCCCTCGTCGATTGCTTCTTTGGCCGCCTCGAGGCGGCGTCTGAGCGGCGGCGTTCCTTTTTCATACTTTTCCACTACTTCATCCGGCGACATCGTCCATGCCAGAATCGTGCGATCGCACGGCTCAAGCGATTTTATCGATTTGAAATTAGCGCTTTTCGTACGAATTTCAATCGTCAGGTTTGGCTGAGCGCGCGTGAATTCAATCCATTGCGCACATAATGGAATTACGTTTTCGAATGCCAGTAAATCGGTATCGTACGAAATGGCGAGGTACATGGGTTTCTGAAGTTTTTCTACAACCGCCGAAAAAAAATCGCCGATGTTGACAAAGATAACGATATTGGCCGAGCCGTACATACCCTGGAGATAGCAGTAATCGCAGTTGTAAACGCAATTCAGTATCATCGAATTATAATAAAAATTATCATGCCCCATGCTCTGGCTGAATTCTGATCCGTCGTACACCAAATTGTCCTTTTTGACGGCCAGAATCAATTTCATACTGCGTTTCTGCGATTGGAAATTTTGCTGCGGCCGATTAAAAATATCTTTGTAATGATGTACAGTTACGCAAAACGTGTTGGAAAATTTGGATAAGATCACGTCCGTAAGCGGATACTTTTCAGCGCCTTCTTCGATGTAGATGTGGGAAAAGTTAGGCCACACCGAGTTTCGCGCGGATTCGTTTGAATACGAGTAGGCGTTCGTTTTTATTTTGGATCTTTGCATGAAGAAATTCGTTAAGAAAAGCGATTTCTTTTTTTGAAGTGATTTTATACGCCGTTGCCCATTCGCGCAATAAATGGTTTTGCGCAGTTGTTAGCCGCAAGCGGCTGCTCAATTCACCGAGAAGGAGATTTTCTTCTTCTGTAAAAACGCCGCTGTTTTCAAATTGTACAGCGGAAAAACGTTGTATGAAATTGTCAATTTCCGACAGCTTCGTTTGAACCAGTTCGGTTACAAATTCCCGCGTGACGCGCTCCAATTCAAGATAATCTGAAACAATTTTCAAAACGGCAATTTTGTCTGGCTGCAAAAATACAGACGCCGATTGAAAAAAACCGGACGCTTCCATGTCTACCAGATCTAAATTCAATTCAACCGCCATGTCCATGGTAACCGGCGTGTCAAACGTTGTGACATGCGCTTCACGTAAATGGTGTTTGACGATCATGTCCGGAAAAAATTCACGCCGTCCGGAGACATCGGTTATTTTGTTGACGACAACCGGATCTCCGATTTTATAATCCGGCTTAGGTGTTCCGCAAATTCCAAAATTAATAACACAAACCGGATCAACTTGTCCAAGAAAATACGTGGTTGCGACGGCGGATTTGATTTTTCCGATGCCGCTGACGATTAATGAAATACGATTGTTTGAAAAAATTTCAAACTTTGTAAAAGCGATATCTTTTTTAAGATTAAAATAATCGATCAGCGGGCTTGCTTCGGCATGCAAAGCTGTGACAATCCCGATTGGTTTTTTATTTAACACAAATCCTTCTTTCCCGCGAATCACGCAAAAAAAAGCGATAGAAATTATCAAAAACAATCAGACTCTGAGCCAAGCTCAGAGTGACAGTTTGAGTACAAGTAAAAAAACAGGTCGAGAACTTTCTAAATCGCGCCAAAAAACGCGAATGAAAAAAAACTGAAAATCAAGCGATGTCACTTCGAGTGTATCGAGAAGTAATCCGGCAAAAATCAATTTCATTCTGTCGATGCGATCACAATTTCTCACACAATTCCAACAATACGCCGGACGTCGATTTCGGGTGAACAAATGCGATTTTTGCGCCGTGCGCGCCGGTTTTGGGCGTTTCGTCGATGAGTTGAAATCCCTTTGATTGCAGGTCTTTCAATTTTTCTTCGATGTCGGTGACATTGATTGCGATGTGGGCAATGCCGCCTTTGTTGCCGTTTTTCTCGATGAATTTGGCGATCGGGCTGGATGGATCGGTCGCGGCAAGCAGTTCGATTTTCGATTCGCCGATTTCAAAAAAAGCTGTTTCGACTTTCTGATCTTCCACGGTTTCGCGCCCGGTATATCGAAATCCCATCGCTTCGTATAATTTTTTTGCCGCTTCAAGATCGGTAACGGCTATGCCGATGTGGTCAATTTTGTTGAGTTTCATAAGGTTCCTTTTCAAAGTCAAAAGTCAGAAGTCCAAAAGTAGCGACTTTTGCATTTTGACTTTTGACTTTGCATTTGATGTCAAGCCTTCATGCGTTTGCCTTTTTCTTCCACAGTAAAAATCCATCCGACGATTTTGCCCGGATCGATTTCAGGAAAATTGTCCCAGTATTCACGGTTGCGTAAATGTCGCGAGCCGGTCTCTTCCGACGGAATGGTTTGCATTTCCTTCACTAAGATCGAACATCGTTTGCGCCATTGTTCCATATTGGCGACACGCAAATCTACCCACCCGTCGCGCGCCCATGATCCCAATGAGTTCTTGTCGATTTTCAGCTCATTCTCGCCGTGAAATGGAGGAATTTTGATTTCATCGCCGCGCACTAATGAACGGCCATCCGGCATCAGGATCGGAATGCCGATTGAAATAATCTCCTGTCTCAACTGATCGTCGTGAACAATGATATCAGAAAGCCGTTTCGACAATTCTTTTGCAGGCGTACGCGCAACGACGTCCATGCCTGTAAAACCGGTTTTGAGGAGGAACGCTTCGTACAGCAATTTCGACACGCGAGGAGGGCCGAGCATTTCAAACGCAATACCTTCGATGCCGTGCTGCATTTCGAGTTGCTTTAATTTTTTAACGGCGCTGTGAAAAAGATAACCGGCGCGATACGTCGGTTCGAGCGTGGCATTGTCTAATGCATTGATAATATCATGTCCGGTGTTGCCGCCGCGAATTTCAAAAATCACGCTTTCGGCAATTTCCTCCGGCGTAACATATTCCATCTGCCCGGGTGTCGTGATGGTCTCGAATTCCCCGCGCGAAAACACGCCGTTTTCTCCGGTATCGATGTAAACGGCTTTAAGATTTTTTCCGGTCGCTTTGGCAAAGCCTGGCATTTTTAATTGAAGTCTACCGCCAAGTTTCACGGCTTTCTTCGGCGGGCAATCGACTAACCTGATCGGCTGCCCTTTTTTTCGAATTTCCCCGTAGTCAATTTTTTTCCAACCGATGAGCCCGGTCGGTTTGATCTCTTTAATAATAGGACCGTCAGGTGTTCGACCCATTAGAAAAAGTAATAGTGTGTGCGCTCCCGCAATCGACGACTTGGACAACAACACGCGCGACGGCCTTTCTTCGCTGTGCGTATACGGAATATTCAATCCCATGCCGCCCGTGCCGCTCGTACCGATCTTGACGTACATTTGCGTCCGATGAATTTTCATAGACTGATAGAGCAACTGCACGTGACGAATCAATTGAGGCATGTACAACGTGCATAATAACTTTTCCGTCGTCTCGACTAAAGCATTTTGTTTTTTCTTCTTCGCCGCATTGATCTGTCGAATCACGTTGCGCGTACTTTGAAAAATATCCTGATACGCAATCGCCGTCGCCGAATTGATACAGTCGACGATGATGTCGGGCTTGTATTGGCTCAGCAGCTTAAACAAAGCCGAACGTTTTAACACGTCGTCGTTCAATTCCTCGATCATATCGTCCATCAGCATCGATCGATAGCGTTCACTGGCCAGTAATTTCTCACGCGGCGTGTCTTTCAACTGATGCCGCAAAAAAATGTTGCCCCACCACGGAACAAAAAAGTTTTTACCTGCTTTTGGAAATTCTTTTTTAAGGTCTGCGACCGCTTCTAATGCTTCATTTTTATTGAGAGACGTCACAATCAAACGTCCGGGTTTTTCTTCCATCAATTTCCTGCAGACCGCCGAACCGACCAGTCCCCAGCCTCCC
>JABWBZ010000016.1 GCA_013359335.1 bacterium | reverse complement strand
AGATCGCTGAGGCCGCTATTGGTGTCACATACCCCGAACCAAGTTCGGGGTGACTTTCCGGTTTATTCTTTTTTCTGCGTCCGGCCGCGAGTTTTATATTCGGATTTCTTTTTGAGGCCGAGCGACTGCAGTTCGTTTGAGTTTTTACCGAATTGCCCGCTGACCTGATCCTTGACGCCGAGGATCAGGTTATGATAGGCCCATTCTTTAGCTGTAGCGACGTCGCGTGCCGTTGCCAGTGCAGCGTACGCCTGGGCTTCGGCTGCCTGTGCCGCCAGCATGTCATTGTGGGCGGTTTGAACTGCTGCCAAGCTGTAAGCCGGATTATTCGGCGTATAACCGGCGATCTTTTGCAATGCCGCTACGGCGTCACGATCTGCCTGGACCACGGTTGGAGACAGACGCACATGCTCATTTTTAGCCATTTTGCTAACTCCTTTTTATTTAATGGATTAAAACAAAGCATTGTATCAGTAACAATGCCTAAAATTGATATTAACAAGCGCTTATCTAAACAAATTGATCGGCGCTTAGGCCATAAATTTTATAATTTATGGCGTAAATCGACATCGTTAAGCGTAAATTGACAATCGTTAGGCTTACGATTCGTCATTGTTAAGCATAAAATGCTAATCGTTAGGCTTACGATTGTCATCGTTAAGCGTAAAATGCTGATCGTTAGGTTTAGAGTCATGATCGATAAGCCTAAAATGACGATTTTATAAGCTAAAATGCTTATCGTAGGCCTTACGTTGGTCAACGTAAGCCGTCATACGACGATTTTTTTACCACAATGTCTGACACAAAAGGCTTCGTGCAGCCTTCAGCGTCGCAGTTTCTTTGGGTCAGCAAGAAACGGGAAGGATTGAGTAGCCTGTAAGTCCCTAGGAAGCTAGAGCTCTTCGAGTTTAAAAAAGACGTTTTTTTTATTTCAACGTTCTTTTTATTAATAAGACTCGAAAGCGCTCATTTTTCCAGAAAAATCGATGGAATTTTTTTGATGATATCTCGGCGATTTTTTATCTGAACGGGTGAATTGTGGCTTGAATTGGCAAGAAAATAAAAAAAATTATCTGTTCAGGTAGGTAGAAAAATATGAATTTTACTTCCAATCGTTTTCGAGCACCATTCTGAAATTGACTTTTCCTGCGCGTACTCTGTCGAGCGCTTCATTCACACGCGAAAATGGCATCGTTTCAATATGAGGCCGGATCGAATGGCGTAAACAAAACTGCAGCATGTGCCGCATCGTCGCCGGACTTCCGATCACACTGCCGGTAATTGATTTTTGTCCGTCCAATAAATGATCGTTGGCGACGGCAACATCGCCCGGCGGATAACCCACCAGACAAAAAACCCCGTTAAAATCGAGCCGTTCCATCCAGAAATTCCAGTCGAGTTGCGCCGAAGACGTCGACAAAATCAAATTCATCGGCGGCGCGGATTTCGGATCGTGAAGGGGGATCGCGCCGAGCACTTCGGCTGATTTTGCTTTTTCAGAAACGCTGTCAAATGCGTACACTTCCGCGCCCATCGCTTTGGCCATTTGCACGGCGAGGTGGCCGAGCCCGCCGATACCGATGACGCCGACTCGCTGTACATCCGATAGCAATAGTCTTTCCAACGGCGAAAATACCGTCAAACCCGCGCACATCAGCGGCGCAGCGGAAATCAGTTCAAAACCATCGGGGATCGCGTACACAAACCGGCTATCAATGACGACTTTTTCGGACAAACCTCCAAAGCCGTTGACGCACGTACGTTTTTTTCCGGTGACGCAGAGATGTTCCATTCCGTGAGTACATGGCGCGCATTGGCCGCACGAACCGGACTGCCAGCCCACGCCTACCCATTGGCCTTCTGAAAAACCGGCAACTTTGTTTCCGATTTGAACAATCTGTCCGATAATTTCATGCCCGGGCACGAGCGGATATTTTGCGATGCCCCAATCGCCGTCGATCAGATGAATGTCGCTGTGACACAGCGCGCAATATTTTACAGCAATGACCACATCCACGTCCGTAAGCGGCGGAAGTGTAAATTCAAACGGAGTAAGAATGCTTTTTTTTGCAGTTGCAGCATACGAGCGGATCATAGGGTCATTCCTTATGGTGTGATTTCCCGAACCAACCGGAATCCAAGGCTCGGGCCGCGATCTTGCGGCTCGTGCGTATAACGGCGCCCGCTTCGCGCGATGTCAGCGCCGAAATACCAACTGCCGCCGCGGATGATTTTTTTACCGGCGCTGCAGATACGCAAAGGATCCGTTTCTGTTGCGTCGGGATACGGGCAGAAATCATCTTCGCACCATTCCCAAACGTTACCATGCATGTCGTAGATGTTCCATGCGTTCGGCGCAAAACTTCCGACCGGAAGCGGTTTGGCGCGGAAAATTCCTTTAGCGGAATTTCCGTGCGGCCAGTTGCCGTCATAATTAGCTTGATCCGTTGTCAGAACGTCACCGGTATTAAACGCCGTCGATGTTCCGGCGCGGCAAATATATTCCCATTCGGTTTCAGTAGGCAATCGAAATGTCAACCCGGTTCTGGCATTCAGCTTTTCGATAAATTTTTTTACCTCGAACCAATTAACATTTTCAACCGGGCAATCATCACCGCAATCTTTGAATTGGCTTGGGTTGGTGTCCATAATCGTTCTCCACTGCTTTTGCGTCACTTCGTAGCGGCTGATGAAAAACGGTTTGGTAATACGTACGGAATGAGGCGGCGCGCTTGAGTCGTTTTGAAGCCCCATTAAAAATTCTCCCGGTTTGATTTTTTGGAAATTCATTCCGGTTAAAGTATCGCGCCAGGCGGCATCAAATTTCAACAAGAAGCTGTCTAATTTTTCTTTTTCGTACAGACCGTCTTCTGCCGGATAGCGTAAACCCGTGGCGCCGCTGATTTTCGCAATCGCCCACACTAAACTTTCGCCGGCCGGAGTAACATCCGGGTTTAGCGAATAAACGGAATCGGTGTACGCGCTGTCGGCATCGATCAACGTCCATCCGTTTTGTTTAAGCCGTTGAATAAGCGCATCCAGGAACAGGGCATTGAGAAGATTGTGATGAAGCAAAAGCGTGTGAAAGATCGGACGTTTTACATATTCACGCGCAAGACCGTCGTAATATTCTGCGCGATCTAAAATATGCCGGATGTAAAATTCTTTGTAACCCGTCAAGTCGGCATTCGGATTTTTGGCCAATGTGTCGCGCAGGCGTTGATCAACATACCAATCGGAAGCGTCGATGGTTACATGACCGTTTTGGTAACGCTGTTCCTGTAGAAAATTTCTAAAGCCGTCGCGTTTCTCGATCGAGTTGCCTTCTTTCAAATAGGGAAATCGAAATAACTTGGTATAATTACGGTACGATTGAATAACCGAATCGCCTTTGAGGAAATCATTTTGAAAAGATTGTAACGTTTGTTTATTCGAGTGGAAATAAAAATGAGAGTACGAATGATTGGCGATTCGATGATTATTGCGATCCCAAGCTTTCAGGAGTTCGCGTCCTTCATCGTTGTCCACGCGCTTGCCACAAACAAACAACGCGGCTTTCAAATCATTAGTTTGGAGAGCGTTTAGAATGCGATCGTTGCGTTCTGGCCACAACAGCAAAGGCGTGGATTCCGTATGCGGATCATCGATGGTGATGCTTATGAATTTTTGCGAATAGCCGTGTACTGTCAAAATGAATAAAAGCAGGAGTTCGATTCCTGGGCGGAGTTGAAGGGACGAACACGCCGAAGGAGATGTCTGTTTCATCGCGGCACCGGCACGATGTTGAGAATTTCTCCGATGACTTCGTCGGAACGAATGCCTTCCAATTCCATCTCCGGCTGCAGCAGGATACGATGGCGCAACACGGGGCGTGCGATAAATTTAATATCGTCAGGATTGACATAATCGAGGCCGCGCATCGCCGTACGGGTTTTGGCAGCAAGGAGCAAGGACACGGCGGCGCGCGGGCTGGCGCCGACCAGTATGCTGGGGTAGTCGCGCGTTTTGCGTACGATTTGCGTAATATAGCCGATCACGCTTTCTTCGATTTTAACGTTTTGAATTTCCGCGCGGCATCGCTCGATATCGGCCGGCGTGACGACGCTGCCGACATGAGCGCTGGAAAGATCGCGCGTCGTAAATCCGTGATGATAATTTCTCAGGATCTGATTTTCTTCTTCAGCCGCGGGATAATCGATCATGATTTTGAACATAAAACGATCCAACTGCGCCTCAGGCAGCGCGTACGTGCCTTCGTATTCGATAGGATTCTGCGTGGCAAAAACGATGAACGGTTCGGACAACGGATAACGTGTGCCATCAATAGTTACTTGCCGTTCTTCCATAACCTCCAACAAAGCAGCCTGTGTTTTGGCCGGGGCGCGATTGACCTCGTCGATCAACGCAAGGTTGGTAAAAATCGGGCCTTTTTTCAATACGAAAGCGGATGATTTGGAATCGAAAACATTTGTACCGACAACATCCGATGGCATTAGATCGGGCGTAAATTGAATGCGTTTGAAATCGCCGGTCATCGCCATCGCCATTGTTTTTACGAGAAGCGTTTTGGCAGTGCCCGGAACGCCTTCAAGCAAAACGTGGCCGCCGCTGAACAAGGCAATCATCGCGTGATCGATCACGTACGATTGTCCGACAATAACTTTTTGGATTTCCGCGCGCAGTTTATCGGCGACGGTTTGCGTCATGGTGCTGGGATTTTCCATCAAGAGATTTCTCCGAAGTTACATGAATTTTTTTCTGATGTAAAAAATAAAGCGCATCGATATGGCGGCAAAGCCTTGTCAGATCGCCGTCGGCTATCGATACTTCGCGTTTTTGAACGGGTTCCTGCGTTGCCGCCATTTCCGCGTCGCGGATTTTGCGGTCGGTCTCACGGAAGAGTTTGAGAACCGTTTCGCCGTTGAGATTATAACGATTGGCCAGCATCTGCGCAAGTTTCGTTTCCGATCCGGTTTTATAACGGTCGTAGAGAAATTGCATCAGCCATTGCCGCCAGATTTTGAGAATGAGCCGGTTGGCGCGGGCGCGCCGGTATACGCGCGTGACGGATTCGATATGCGCTTTGGATGAACGTACCGGTTGAACGCGCACCGGCACCGGCCGGCCGAACCGCCTTGCTCCGGAATACGCCCAAATAATCAGCCCAAGGCACGCAATCAAAATTCCAAATTTAACCGGCCATTCGTCAAACCATTGAATGAACGATTGAAACTCCCGAAAACCCTGGTGGTATTCATCGAAATAAATCCGGTTAAACGAACGGTAATCGCCCGACGCCGTAAACGTCATCATCCGGATAAGCGCATCCGCCTGACGGCCTTCGGCCAAATGAGCATTGGACACGTAATCCGGCGAATGAAAAAAAATGAACGCGCCTTCGCCGTGAGGAACTTCGATAATCGCATCGCAACGATCATTGGCATACAAAACGGTGTACACCGCGGAATCGGAATAGAAACGCGCGGATATAATCTTTCCTGAATCGGCGTTCGGAACGCTGAGCGTATCGACAAACACGTTGTGAGCGGCGGGTTGCTGCAACGTCAATAAATCGGACCCATAAAAATCGCCGTGATGAATTCCAAAGCGAAGCAGAAGTTTTGCGATCGAGCGGCTGTAAAAAAATATGGCCGTCGATCCGTTGAACACACGATCGCTCAGCGAATCCAGTTCGGCATGGCCCAATGTGTCGATTGGCGCTACGCTGATAAGGACGTTACGTTGGCCGGCAAGTTCTTTGGCGCGAAAATCTTTCCGCAGCCGTGCCGGCGAAAAACCCGATTCGCCGAGCAGCGTATACAGCGCATGCGTGCCGTTGGCGTGTGTGTTGTACGATGAATATATAAAAGCCGAATCTTTCGAATCGGAAACGTCGGACAAAAGCGTGATAAAAACAACACCCACGCTAACGATCAAAGTAATAATCAGAATATTTTTTCCGGATGAATTCATGGTGTCAATCATTTGTTCAACTGAAACTGCGTCGGTGCAAAGGTTATTTTCAAAGGGCTCCAATTTTTCTTAGGATAACGGGAAATCTTAAACGGATATTTCCCTGATCACATTTCGGCCTTTGCAGCCAATCCGTCGTGGCGGAGCTTTGTGTGGTAATATTTATTTGAGACGGGTTAAACGCTTTGGTATTCCGCTTCTTTGACTTCTTCAGGAACATCGGCAACGTTGGAAACGGCTTGTCCTTCTTTGGTAAAATACGTGTAGATCGCTGGAATCACATACAACGTCAGCAGACCTGAAAAAATAAGCCCGCCCACGACGGCGATACCCATCGGAACACGGCTTTCCGATCCGGCGCCGAGCGCCAGCGCAATCGGTAAAATTCCAAGAATCGTCGATAAGCTCGTCATCAGAATCGGCCGCAAGCGCGCCGTCGCGGCATCAATAACGGCGTCGCGTACTGATAATCCTGCCGCAAGGCGCTGATTGGCAAATTCCACGATCAAAATTCCGTTTTTTGTGACCAAACCGATCAGCACAATCTGCCCGATTTGCGAAAAAATATTCAATGTCTGCCCGAAAACCCACAACGACAAAAGCGCGCCAGCCATAGCGAGCGGCACGGTAAATAAAATAATAAACGGACCGCGGAAACTTTCAAATTGCGCGGACAAAACGAGGTAGATCAGAATCAAAGCCAATAAAAATGCAAACAATAAACTCGACGAACTTTCTGAAAAATCTTTCGATGGGCCGTCCAAAGCCGTGCTAAATGTATCATCCAGGATATCGTCAGCAATTTCCTGCATCGCTTTGATGCCCTCGCCCATCGTATAACCTTTGTTTAATCCGGCCGACACCGTTGCCGAAATATAACGATTGAATCGATACAACTGCGGAGGACTTACCTGCTCGGTCAGCGTCACCAGATTGTCCAACTGAATCAATTTCCCATCCTGATTTTTAACGTACAAGGATTTCATGTCGAGCGGTTCATCGCGTTTGGCTCTGGCCACTTGCCCGATGATCTGGTATTGTTTGCCGTCCATGATAAAGTAACCGAACCGTTGTCCGCTGTAGGCCAATTGCAGCGTCTGCGCGATATCGCTGGCCGAAACGCCCAGCGCCTTAGCGCGATTGCGGTCGATATCGATTCTGATTTCGGGTTTGTTGAATTTCAAATTAACGTCGACGACCTGGAATTCCGGCCGCTGCCGCGCCGCTTCGAAAAATTTCGGAAGCGCTTCACGCAGTTTTTCAAAGTTCGGGGCCTGCAAAACAAATTGAACCGGCAATCCGCCGCCGCCCGCGCGAATCGACTGTTCCTGTATCACGATGGTCCTGGCTTCCGTAAAAAATTTTATTTTCTTCATCAGATCGTCGGCAACTTCCTGCTGGGTTCGTGTACGATCCTGCGGATCTTTAAGGAAAAGCCGCACAAAACCGGAATTCACAGAACCCGACGCCGCAAATCCCGGTGACGTCACGCTCATGACGGCTTGGGCCTCCGGAAGAGTTTCCTTGATCATATCCACCATGCGGCTCATGTACGAGTCCATGTACTCAAACGTCGCTCCTTCCGGCGCGGTAGTCGAGATTTGAAGCCAACTGCGGTCTTCTAACGGCGCTAATTCTGATGGAATCGACGCTCCTAAAACAAAAATTAAAATAGCCGAAAAAACCATGGCCACAAATCCCAGCCAACGGCGATGCATGAAAGCATGTAATGTTTTGCGGTAGCCGTTACTCAACGCGACGAAAAACGGTTCCGTGATATTATAAAACCAGTTATGCTGCATGTGCGATTGGATGATGCGCGTACTCATCATCGGCGTCAAAGTCAGCGAGACGAACGCTGAAATGATCACCGAACCGGCAACGACGATTCCGAATTCACGAAAAAGCCGGCCGGTCAGACCTTGCAAAAAAATCACGGGCAGAAAAACAGCCGCGAGCGCCACGGTTGTCGAAATGACGGCAAAATAAATTTCCGCCGAACCTTTAAATCCGGCTTGCAACGGAGGCATGCCTTGTTCGACTTTTGCGTAAATATTTTCCAGCACAACGATCGCATCATCGACGACCAAACCGATCGCCAAAACAATTCCCAGCAGCGTGAGCACGTTGATCGAAAAATTGAACATATACATGATGAAAAACGAGCCGATCAGCGAGATCGGAATGGCCAGAACCGGTATCAGCGTCGTTCTCCAATCGCGCAGGAAAAGGAAAATAATCAGCACGACTAAACCGAACGCAATAAAAATCGTTTCCTCCACCTCGCCGATCGATTTGCGAATATATTTCGTCACATCAAACGCATAGTCGACTCGCAGATCTTTCGGAAGCTCGGCTTTGATTTGCTCCACGCGTTTATAAAATTCATCCGCGATGGCAATGTTATTCGCGCCGGGCTGCGGTACCGCTACAATACCGATGGCCGGAATACCGTCGCGTTTGAGAATGGTTCGTTCGTTTTCCGGTCCGAGAACGGCTTGGCCGATATCTTTGAGGCGCACAATGTTGCCGCCAACTTCTTTAATAATCAGGTCGTCGAATTCCGCCGGCGTCGTCAACCGCGCAATGGTACGCACGGTAAGTTCCGTAGCGTCGCCTTCAATGCGGCCGCTGGGAAGTTCGACGTTTTCCCGATTAAGCGCGTTGCGTACGTCGAGCGGCGTTAATTGATAGGCGGCCATTTTTGCCGGATCGAGCCAGATGCGCATGGCGTATTTTTTTTCGCCCCAGATGCGGATTTCACTAACGCCCGGTATCGTCTGCAAACGTTCTTTAAAAACATTATTGGCAAAGGCGGAAATGTCGATCAGGCTGCGTGTGTCGCTTTGCAGATTGATCGACACAACCGGTGAGGCGTTCGCGTCGGCTTTGGTGACGACCGGAGGATCGGCATCGACCGGCAAATTGCGCATGGCGCGGGAGACACGGTCGCGTACGTCGTTCGCCGCTGCTTCAAGATCGATTTCCAGATCAAATTCGACGGTGATGGTGCTTCGCGCTTCACGGCTTGTCGACGTAAGCGAACGAATGCCCGCGATGCCGTTGATCGATTCTTCAAGCGGTTCGGTAATTTGCGATTCGATCACGTCGGCATTGGCGCCGGTGTAATTTGTACTGACCGTTACGATGGGGGGATCGACGGCGGGATATTCCCGAACACCGAGATAGGTGAAACCAATGACGCCGAAAAGAACGACGACGATATTAAGCACCATCGCCAAAACAGGACGGCGAATACATGTTGCGGATAGACTCATAAAGTGTCCTTTGGTAAGAAGCTACGCCGTAAATAAAAACGATATTCTCGCGGGGATCGCGAGGCTGTGAAAAACCGATACCACGTCTTGGCTTTGCGAGGCATTACTCAAATTCCAAAATTTTAACCGGTGCGCCGCCGCGTAATTGCAAAATACCGGTCGTGATCAGCGTATCGTTCGGCCGGATGCCGCTGACGATCTGGATCTGGTTTTCCGTGCGCATGCCGATTTCAACGCTCTGACTTACGGCTTCGCCGTTTTTATACAAATAAACTTTTTGTCCTTTTAATTCGGGAACCAGCGCCTGAGTGGGAATTAATAACGCATCGTTGATTTCCGCAAGAACCAATTCAACGTTGGCAAATGCGCCGGGCAGCACACGGTCGTCAGCGAACGTCGAGATGGCGCGCAGTTGAACCGTGCGAGTCACAGGATCGATCTTCGGTTCGATCGCATAGATTTTTCCGCGGTATTCTTTATCGCTGCCTTGTACCCGAAATACGATGGCATTGCCTATTCTCACGGAGCCTGAATATTTTTCCGGAACGCTAAAATCGATTTTCACGCTCGTGAGATTCTGGAGCCGGGCGATTTGACTCGAATTGGTAATAAAACTTCCCTCGCTGACGTATTTCAATCCGATCACGCCGTCGAACGGCGCCCGTAATTCCGTTTTGTCAATCTGCGCTTTGATCAGATCGATATCGGCTTTGACGATATTGAGTTCATTGAGCGCAACGTCATACTCGCCCTGGCTGATGGCGTTTTTTTCCAGAAGCTGGCGTTGACGGTTCTCATTCGTTTCCGCCAACTTGCGGCGCGATTCCGCACGCTCCAACTGCGCCTGCAATTCGGCGTCGTTGATTTTGATCAGCAATTGCCCCTTATTGATCCGCGAACCTTCCGTAAAAGCGATCTGCATGATCCGCCCTGAAATTTCACTGCGCAAATCCACTTCTTCATTAGCCAAAATCGTCCCCGTCGTGAGCACGCGATTGCTCAGCTTTTCAGGTTTGATCACATGTGCGCGAACTGCAATCGTTGGATCGGCCGAACGCGTGGATTTCCCGGTATTGGTTTTTTGTTCGGAGGTTAGTTTATTGATCGAAAAAGCTAAAACGATAATCAGCGTAATTCCGATTAACGAAATGAGACGAATTTTATTTTTCATGACCATTTAATTTTTTTCTGAGAGTTCCTGTGAGCTTCCGTTAGTTTCCATCGTTTCGATTTCATCCAGAAATGCCACGGCTCGCCGCAGATGCGGAATCACGATCGAGCCGCCGACGACCAGCCCGACGCTCATTGCCTCGAACATTTCATCGCGAGCGACGCCGGCTTCTTTGCATTTATTGATATGGTAAGCAATGCAATCGTCGCATCGCAATACCAGCGACGCAACCAATCCCAGCAGTTCTTTCGTCTTGACGTTGAGAGCGCCTTCCTGATAGGTCAGGGTGTCGATTGAGAAAAACCGTTTGATGACTTTGTTGTCCTGCGCGAGAATGCGCTCGTTCATTTTATGCCGAAACTCGGTGAATTCTTTGAATCGATCGCCCATGGTTAGACTCCTTGGAGTGACATCGGTTGTAAATTATTTTAGTAAAACTGATCTGGCATGGTGGCATCAGGTGCCTTACGGCGCTTCCAATGTATAAAAGCGCCATGAGAAAATCACTTTTTTTATGTTTGAAGCGGCATTCGTGGTTCAGGCAGGGAATACGAGTAAGCAATATAAAAAGTTGTCATTCAAAAAATTACTTGACAACGGGATAAATTTGATGTATAGTGTAGTGCTCAGTGAGCACCATAGGTTTTGATTTCTTTTCATCTCAGTTTTTCTTGTCGACGATCCGGTCTTAAGAATAAACAGATTTAAGTTTTACAAATCTCAAAGTGTATGGGCGCTTTGAGATTTTTTTTTATATCCCATGTTTAACACTTTCAGGAGACTTTCCATGGATTCAAAGAAACTATACGTTGGCAACTTGTCGTACAATAGCGATGAGCAAAGCCTTACGGACCTTTTTACACAAGCAGGTTCGGTCGTATCGGCCAAAATCATCACGGACAAAATGTCCGGCCGTTCTAAAGGTTTTGGTTTCGTCGAAATGGCAACCGAAGAAGATGCAAAAAAAGCCATCGAGATGTTCAACAACTACAATTGGCAAAACCGCAATTTGGTTGTTAATGTTGCCAAACCTCAAGAAAAAAGAACGGATCGTTCTTTTTCAAAACGCTATTAATCGTTAAGTTTATATAGCTGGTTTAATCCCGGGAACGCACAGTTTCCGGGATTTTTTTTTGCCTTTGCTGGGCAAAACCTCCATTCATACCCTGCTTTTTTTGCTACGGTACAGTTCTCTTAGCCTCATTCCTTTATCAACCTTTGTCCAAAAAATCGGGAATAAAATGAGTTATTAAAATGTTGTATAAACATCATATATAACTATGTGGTTATATAAAATAAATAAGAGGTTGAATTATGAAACGTTTAGGGTATTATGTCACCGCGCTTATTCTACTGGCTGTATCGGTTAACGCACAAAGCGGTTGGAAAGGGCGAGGTCATGGGGGTTGGGGCTCCGGCAGCGCATACAACAAAATGTATGACGTCAGTTCAGTAGAAACCATCGCGGGTAAAATAACCGCCATAGACACATTGACTCCATTTCGTGGAATGTCTGTAGGCATTCATGCTATGGTCAAGACGGACAAGGAAACGATCTCCGTTCATCTCGGGCCGGCATGGTTCCTGGAAAATCAGGAAATGGATCTGGCTGTCAATGATGCTATCGAGATCAAAGGCTCTCGCGTAGTTTTCAATAAAGAGCCCGTTATCATCGCTGCCGAATTGAAAAAAAATAATTCGGTTTTGAAATTACGCGACGATCAGGGCTTGCCAGTGTGGAACGGCTGGCGGCAGGTGAAACGATAGATTAATAACAAACCTGATGAAAATCATGGGATTGCATCAGGTTTTGTTCTAAACTGCCCATGTTTAATTTATCTTTTAAAACGCCTGAAAATTCATCGAAGGATTGAAAGATGGAAGCTACGAAGAAATACAAAACGTTTACGTATCAAACTCAATTGCAATGGCTCGAAAATCGAGCAGGAAAACTCAAGTCTGAAGGAAAGCCAGAGTTCCGAGTGGCGAGTCCGCCGGAGTTTAAAGGTGAAACGGGCGTTTGGACTCCGGAGGATTTATTTGTCGCAGCGGTCGAAACCTGTACTATGACGACTTTTCTTGCTTTTGCCTCGCGTAAACAGATTCCTCTCATCTCCTATTCAAGTCATGCGGAGGGTTGGCTTGAATTCAAAGACGGCGGCTATCAATTTACAAAAATTGTCATTCGTCCTGAAATTGTCGTCCGTAATGCAGAAGCCATTGCCGATGCCGAAAAAACTATCCATGATGCCCATGACAATTGCCTGATTGCCCGTTCGATCAAAGCTGACGTAACGCTCGAGCCTCTCATCAGCGTGCAATGAAGCCGGTTTAAAATCAATATTAAAACTATCGATCAATCGTGCGCCTTACTAATATCAGTGAAAATTTCATCGACCGTTTGATATCGCTGCGCCGGCTCTCGCTGAAGGCAACGTGAAATCACAGCATGCAATGGATTAGAATGATCGATATATTTCGGCACGTCGTTGTGAATAGAAAAAATCAGGCTCATCTCGTTGTCGCCATGAAAAGGTAATTCTCCGAAAATCATTTCATACAAAACAACGCCGAACGAATAAATATCCGTACGAAAATCCACCGATTTGCCGATCGTTTGTTCAGGACTCATGTAAGCCAACGTGCCGACGAGCTGCCCGCGATCGGCGATGGAACTGAGCGCGTTCATCCGTGCCAATCCAAAATCCATGATTTTAATCGTAGCATCTTTCTGGATCATAATGTTTTCAGATTTTAAATCGCGATGAACGATGTTCTTTTCGTGAATGGCTTTCAAGCCTTCCAAAATACCCCGGACGTAGTTAATGGCCATTGACATTTCAATTTTTCCTTTTTCACGAATTTGCGACTTCAGCGTCACGCCTTCGATCAATTCCATCGCGATGTAGCGTGTGGTTTCATTGCTGCCGGCATTAAAAATCCGAACGACGTTCGGGTGGTTGATTTGTCTTCCGATTTCGACTTCTTTGAGAAAACGTTTGATGCCATCCTGCGATTCGAGTATTTCTTCACGCAGTACTTTGAGCGCAACCGCTTTTTTTTGAGATTGGTCGATGCCTTCGCCCAATTTACGTACAATTTTATAATGGCTGATAAAACGCGTTTTGCGATAGATGCGGTAATATTCACGAAAACGAAAAGCTCCGAAAATAATCAGTCCCAAAACCGCTATCATGCCAAGCCGAAACCACCACGTCGACCAAAAAGGCGGATGAATAATAATTTCGACGCTTTGGCCTTCTTCATTCCACAAGCCGTCGCTGTTGGCTGCTTTCACGCGAAATACGTAACGGCCCGGATTCAGATTGGTGTAATTGACATAACGCCGCGTGCCCGAATAAATCCAGGTTTTGTCAAAACCTTCCATCATGTAAGCAAACTGGTTTTTTTCAGGAATGGAGTAGTTCAACGCGGCAAATTCAAATGAAAACACATTTTGTGTGTAATCAAGTTCTATCGAATGAGTTTGCGATATCGATTTTTTCAGCGTACGATTGCCGATAGGAACGGATTCATTGAAAATCTGAAAATCAGTGAGCAATACCGGCGGAGGCATTGAATTGCTTAACAAACTGTCGGGATGAAAATAATTGAATCCATTGATGCCGCCGAAAAAAATTTCACCGCGACGGTTTATTAAATAAGCGCCGGCGTTGAATTCATTGCTCTGCAATCCGTCGCGTTCGTCGTAATTAATAAAAGACTTTGAGCGCGGATCAAATTTCGCCAAACCTTTATTGGTGCTGATCCATAAATAACCGCGATGATCGACGACAATTCCATACACCACATCGTTGGGCAAACCATTCTGTTCGGTAAAAAATTCAAACGTTTCATTCTGCAGGTTTAAAACATTAACTCCGCCGGCGGTGCCGATCCATAATTTATCAGGATAAAAAAAGGTGTCTTCGATTACGCACAGCACGATATTATTATTCAACGAATTCTGGCGATCGGGCTCGTTGACATAGCGGCGAAATTTACCGGTTCGTTTGTCTATACGATTGAGGCCACCGCCCAACGTTCCGACCCAAATGTATCCATCATAATCTTCGAAAACGGCGCGAATCTGGTTGTTGCTCAGGCTGCCGGAATCGGTGGAACTATTTTTGAAAGCCGTGAATTGTTTCGTCGTCAAATCGAGTTTATTGAGTCCGCCGCCATTCGTGCCGATCCACAGAATTTTATCGGATGAGTCGCGGTCAGCGTGGATCGTACGAATGGAATTTGCGCTCAGGCTTTGCTGGTCTCCCGGGATGTTTTTGAAATTGACAAATGAATTTTTATTCACGTCCAAAACATCAATTCCACCACGCACCGAGCCGATCCAAAACAATCCGTCGAACGATTTAAATATTGCACGGACTGAGTTATGGGCCAAACTATTTGCATTCGCCGGATTATTTTTATAATGCAGAAATTTTCCGGAATTTCTGTTCCATCGATTGAGTCCGCCTGCGTCGGTGCCTATCCACAAAGAATTTTCTTCTTCATCGAAGAAAAAAGAATAGATCATATTATCGCTAAGACTGTTCGGATCGGAAGGTATATTTTTAATGTGCGTAAATTTTTCTCGATTTGGATCATATTGATTGATACCGCCGCCGTTCGTTCCCACCCACAGAATTGCCGAATGGTCGAGATACATGGATTCGACGGAATTATGACTGATGCTCGTTATTTTTTGCGGATCGTGCACAAATCGCGTGAAATTTTTTGTTTGTGGATCCCATCGGCAAACGCCGCCGCCAAATGTACCGACCCATAATTTTCCAGCGCGATCTTCCACGATTGCATTCACATCATCGCTGCTCAAAGAAAAAACATCGGTCGATCGTGCGCGGTAATTGGTAAATTCGCCGGACGAACGATCTAAGCGGGCAATTCCGCCGCCGTACATGCCGATCCACAAATCGCCATGGCGATCTTCGATAATCGCGTGAACATTGTTGTGCGGAAGACTGCGCTGATTTTTAAGGTCATTACGATAATGAACAAAATGTTTTTGATCATACGCGAATAAACCGCGATTCGTCCCAATCCATAAAACTTTATTTCGGTCTTCGAATAAAACTTGCGCCATAGCAACGGAATCGGGTAATTCGAGTGAATTGAACTCTCCGGAATTTGGATCCAAAACTCCCAGTCCTTCCGAAGCCCCGATCCACAAATTTCCGGAATGATCTTCTAAAATCGTTTCGATATTGGTGAGGCTAAATTTTTTAATGCGTGTAAATTTTTCCAATGAAGGATCGTAGCAATTCAGACCGCGCGAAGTGCCAATCCATAATTTCCCGGTACGATCTTCAAACAACGTGTTGATAAAATTGCTGGAAATGGAACTGGTGTCCTGCAGGTGTTTGAAAACGCGGAAACGATAGCCATCGAAACGATTCAGTCCGTCTTCGGTGCCAAACCACATAAAACCAGTACGATCTTGAAGAATGCAAAATACATTGCTCTGCGATAAACCTTGTTCGATCGAAAAACGCCTGAAGTTGACTTCGTGTGATTGCGTAAAACAAGGTCGAGCAAAACAAAAAATATTCTGAAAAAATAAAATTGCTAAAATAATACGCATGCCAGGATGAGTTTTTATGGGTCTTTGTCAATGTAAACGAATTGGCCGAAAAAACAAACAGGATTGAAATGCAGCTTGAGAAAGCTTAGATTAAAAAAATTGGAGATAAAGAATGACGTTATTTCTGAATGGAAAAATTTATGTTGGTCAAGGCCATGGAGTTGAAGCGCTGGCCGTTTCAAATGGACGAATCCTTGCTGCCGGAACGAATCGTGATCTGATTGCACAATTTCCGTCATTCAAACACATTGATTTGGAACATCGCCGCGTTTTACCGGCATTTACCGATGCGCACACGCATTTTCTGGCGTATTGTTTAAAACAAGATCAGCTTGATTTCAATGGCCTGACATCCAAAGAAAATGTTCTGGAATTGGTTCGAAAAAAAGTCATTCACACGCCGAAAGGCCAATGGATACAAGGCAGCGGATGGAATCAAAATCTTTGGAATCCTGTTAAATATCCTTCGAAAGAAGATTTAGATGCAGTGGCGCCCGATCATCCGGTGTGTTTGGAAGCTCGTGACGCACACACGTCATGGGTGAATTCCGCCGCTCTCAAAAAAGCCGGGATCACACGCGTGACAACGTTTGATTCGACCGGTGAAATTTTAAAAAACGCTGATGGCGATTTATCAGGAATCATCAAAGAAGAAGCGCGCCGGTTGATTTGGAAACACATCGCAGAGCCTACTGAAGAGCAGCGTTTGAATGCATTGAGAAACGGAATGAACTTAGCTTACGCGCAAGGTTTGAGCGGCGTTCATTGTATGGAAACCATTCCTGATTGGAAAGCTTACCAAACTTTGCATCGCCTTGATGAATTAAAACTTCGCGTGAGTTTTTATTTTCCGATCCGCTATTTGGATCGGGTGATAGAATTAGGATTGAAAAGCGGCCTTGGCGATGAGTGGCTGCGCTTCGGCGGAATGAAAATTTTTCTCGACGGGACGTTGGGTTCGCAAACCGCGCACATGATCGAGCCCTTCGAAGGTTCGGACAACTTCGGAACGGAAATTTTAACCGAGGATTCGGTTAATGATCTTGTATTACGGGCTGCACAAAATGACATCGCGTGCGCCATTCACGCCATCGGCGATAGGGCGAATCGGAAGGCTTTGAACGCTTTTTCGTCGGCACGAAAAAAATTATCCGAAAAAAAATTAAGACAACGGATCGAGCATTGTCAATTGCTAAATCCTGAAGACATTCTGAGATTCGCCGAGCTGGGTGTGATAGCGTCGATGCAGCCGATACAAATTCCGGAAGATATTGATACGGCGAATAAATTTTGGGGTGAGCGATGCCGGTACGCCTATCCATTTCGTTCGCTTCTTCAAAGCAAAGCGGTTCTGGTTTTTGGATCCGATGTGCCGATCGAGACGTGTAATGTTTTTGAGGGAATCTTTGCCGCATTAAATCGTTCTAAACGTGGCGAAGATGCGAGTTGGATACCTGAACAAAAAATTGAACTTCACGAAATCATTGACGCGTATACGACAGGGAGCGCTTTTGCTTCAGGCGAAGAATCGATCAAGGGCAGTCTTAGTGCAGGTAAAGTCGCGGACTTCATGGTATTATCTGAGGATATTTTCAACATTCCGGCTATCGTGATTCCAAAGATCAAAGTACACATGATGGTGATTGGAGGAGAAAAAGTTTATGGTTGATGGAAGATGAGCTTATGGACGATTTAGAATCAATTATTTACTAAGATTGGAAATAGTATTAGATTGGGCTTGTTTAATAAATAGAAAGAAATGTCATGGGATTCATCAGGTTTGCAGTATTAATTTTGGCGGTTGGTTTTTCGCTTAGTTGGAATTTTCCTGGCGATCAATTGAAGTGGTATTCCTTCGATGAGGGGTTGGCAAAAGCGAAGATAGAAAATAAACACGTGCTGATCGACGTTTACACGGACTGGTGTAGTTGGTGCAAAGTCATGGATCAAAAAACATATTCCGATCCTGATGTGGTCAAATATCTCAACGCCAAATTTATTCTCATTAAACTCAATCCCGAAAAAGACGGACAAGTTACCTATAACGGGAAAAAATATTCGGCCGCGCAATTTTCACAAGGCATTGGCGTGAATGGCTATCCGGCTACAGCGTTTTTCGAATCGGACGCAAAAATGGTGACACTGGTTCCCGGATTTATTCAGGCGCAGGAATTTCTCAATATCATCCAATATATCGGCGAAAAAGAATATTATCGCATCAGCTTCGACGATTATCTGAAAGGTAAATCTGCTCCCTGATGTTTACGAAAAAAACCTTCCATATTTTTCTGTGGGAATACACGCAAAAAATAAAATCGAAAGGATTTATCTTTTCGATTATTTTTATGCCCACATTTATCATCGGTTTTACACTCGTTCCTACTTATTTTGCTTCACGTGAAAATCAAAAAACGGCCAATATTGCGGTTGCCGATGCGACGAGTTTTGCGCTGGAGTCGCTGAAGCTGAAAATAGCCGAGTCCAATCAATCTCATTTATTCAATTTTCTCGAAATTCCTGCAGATGATGCTTTGCGTGCAGATCGCGACGGCAAGGAATTGGTCAACAAGGGTATTGTTGACGGTTACTTGTTTCTCGACGATTCGATCTTTGCCAAAAAAACGGTGAAATATTACGTCAAAGGAACCGGGAGTTTCGAGAGTCTGCGGCAATTGGAAAACGCGCTGAGCGACGTGATCCTGGTTGAACAATTGCGCCGGATGAATGTGAACGTGTTTGATGTCCGGAATGTGGCGCGAAAAATCGATGTGGAAGTTTCTCAGATCAACGACGAATCCAAAATCATGCAAAAATACATTGCGGCGATTATTTTCGTGATGATGTTATTTTTCTCGATTTTTAATTCCGGCAGCGCGTTTATGCGCGGCGTGGCGGAGGAAAAAAATAATCGCGTGATTGAAGTTTTAATTTCTTCCGTAACGCCGAAAGAGTTGATGGTTGGAAAAATTCTGGGACTCGGTATGGTCGGCTTGACTCAGATCGTCATCTGGATGCTGGCCGGATTGGTTTTCGGGGGGCCGATGGCGTTGAGCATTTTGTCGCCGCAGGTAATTTCGCTTTTTATAGTTTATTTTGTTTTGGGGTATTTCATGCTGGCGTCGATTTTTTCGATTATTGGAGCCGTGGTATCATCCGATCAGGACATTCAACACATCCAGGGAGTCATTTCGGCCATTGGCGTGATTCCGGTTGCTTTTGCCATCCTCGTTTTACAAGATCCAGATTCACTGTTGGTCAATATTTTATCGTATTTTCCGCCATTGACTCCGACGTTAATGATTTTACGCATCGTTATTTCCGAACCGCCGGTGTATCATATTATCGGAACAATAGTGACATTGATTATTTTTTTGATTTTGACAATGCGTTTTTCAAGCCGGGTGTTTGAAGTGGCGTTGCTGATGTACGGAAAACGGCCGACCGTGAAGGAAATATGGCGATGGTATAGATCGAGGTAATGCCGCCACTTGAGTCCCGATTCATCGGGAAGAAGCGACTATTTTTTTGTTCAGTTCTCGATTCCACTCGAACTGACAGGGTTTTCACCTAATTACGCCGCGTTCGCTTTTTTCAAAAAAATTAATGATCGATTCGATTTCAGGCGTGAGAGACATTGCTTCTTTAATTCGGGTTAAAGCCGTCGCACGATTCAGCTTTTCACGATAAAGAATATGGTAAGCTTTTTCTATCGAGCGAATTTGTTCCTCAGAAAAATTTCTTCTTCGAAGTCCGACGTAATTTAGCCCGGCGTAACGCAAAGGCTCCCCTGCAGCCAGCACGTAGGGCGGAACGTCCTGTGCAATGCGGTAACCACCGCCGACGAACGCGTGTTGCCCGATGCGGATGAATTGATGCACCGGAACCATCCCTCCGATTCCCGCAAAATCTTCAATAATCACATGACCTGCCATATTCACAGCATTCGAAAGAATCACATGATTGCCAATTACGCAATCGTGAGCGACGTGCACGTAGTTCATGATCAGGCAATTTTTTCCGATTACGGTTTTACCGGTTGCAGCCGTACCTCGATGAATGACGGCGTATTCACGAACTGCAGTATCGTCGCCAATGATTAACTCGGAAGGCTCACCATTAAATTTCAGGTCTTGCGGAATACCACCGATCACCGCTCCGTGAAATATCTTACAACGTTTTCCAAGAGTTGTGAAGGGTTCGATGCGGACATTGGCGGCGATAGAGGAATCTTCTCCGATCGTCACATCGCGATCAATGATTGAGAAAGCATCGACGGACACGCCGGATTGTAATGCCGCATCGGGAGAAATAATGGCGGTCGGATGAATCATACTCGCCCGGGAATTTTAATGATAGAACCGGTGACACCGGATGAAGCGTCTGAAGCAAGAAATATCAACAATTCAGCGATTTCTCCGGCACGAACCCATTTAGAAAAATCGGCGTCCGGCATAGCTTTGCGATTGGCCGGCGTATCGATGATACTTGGAATGATCGCGTTGATCTGGATATTATTCGGTTTATTTTCTTCTGCCATCGTTTCAGTCAAATTAATTACGCTGGCTTTGGCTGCGCCATAAGGGCCGGCTTGCGCTCCGCCTTTTAAACCCGCACCGGCGCCGACATTAACGATCTTGCCGGATCGTTGCGGAATCATGATCTTCAGGGCCTCACGTGAACATAGAAAAACCGATTTCAAATTAAGTTCGATTGTTTTTTCCCATACCGAAGTTTCGATTTCCGTGACATTGGACCATGGATAAATGCCGCCGACTAAATTTAACACGGCATCAAGCCGTTTAAATTGATCAGTCACATCACGCATAAGCTGGCGTACGTTTGATTCATCTAAAATATTACACGGATGGAAAACCAGGCTATCCGATTCAATGAGATCGGCGGCTTTCGCTGCGTCTACGGCAATAACGGTTGCGCCGTTGTCGATAAATTTTCTGACAACGGTTTTGCCAAGTCCGCCGGATGCGCCCGTAATGATGCAAATTTTATTTTGAAGCATCGAAATTCCTTTTTTGAAACATATAAAAAAAAAGGTCAAAAGAAAAGCTTCTTCTGACCTTGGCTGAAGAGTTGGAGTATTGAATTAAAACGGATATTCCGGCGGTACGATTTTGCAACAGCGCAAATAGGTTGTTGCCTGGCCGCGATGATGCGCCGTATGTTCGATGATCAGGTAAAAGGAATTGATAAAATCCTCACTCACTTCGCCGGTGGACGCAACGCTGCGCTGCAGGATATCGAGCGATTGCTTGAGATAATTCATCACTTCTGTTTTTTTCCCGTCCGTTTTCGGCGGATTCCATTCGGATTTTGTTTTTCTGAGATAATTTTCTTCCATCCAAACGATTCCGTAAGCGATGTGATGCATCAGTTCACCGTACGTCCAAACTGCCGAATCGGGTTTGAAATTATACTTTTCTGCCGGCATGGCTTCACCCATATTCAGGGTGTACTGGCGTGTCTTTTCGATAGCGGCCAATAATTGCTGTTTCATGGTTTCACCTTTCATTTTGTGTTCTGCGTCGGAAAATATAAACGTAACTTTGGCGGGGTTCTTAAGGAATTTTGCTGTTTTTTCGCGGGAAGAAAAGTTTTCTGCCGGCCATTGAAATGCCATGCACAAAAAATATCCGCTGCACAAAAACAGAATTCCTAATTTTTTGCGAGAAAAAATATTCATGTTTTACCTTTCATGTTTATTAGCCGCATGAAAGATAACCAACGAAGAAAAATGATGCTTAAGGAATCTTGCTATTTTCCGGATTGCCGGAATCGGGAAGGCGAGCGCCGGTAAGTTTGTTTGAAAGAAGTAATAAAGTGTTCAAGACTATTAAAGCCCGAGGCAAAACAAATATCCGTCACGGACCAATCGGTTTGCCGCAGCAGCCATTCGGAGTTTTTCAATCGGACTTTTTGCAGATATTGGTACGGCGAGTGGGCGGTAAAAGTTTTGAAAATTCGGCTGAAATGAAACGGGCTGACATAACAGTAATCGGCAATGGCTGACAAAGAAATATCGTTTGAAAAATTATTGGTTATATATTCCTTGGCGCGTTCAATCGTGACTAAATGATGTTTTTTCAATTTATCGCCGATCGGGGAGATGGCTTGTTTAATGTCCAGATTAGCCATGATTTGATGAACCAATTCCATGATCAGATTGTCCGTGAGCAAGCGATTGCCGGATTTTTTATTGATCAAAATTTGATGATGAAGATATTCGAGGTCGACATCGGTGGAAAGCAGTATCGAGTGAAGATCGGAATTGCCAAAAAACCAATGGCGTTTCAAATGGTAATGATCGATCAAATGCTGATAAAAGCGCTGGCTGAATTGAATAATGGTGCATTCATCCGGAACGTGATGGGCGTGGGTAACCGTATGTTCGTGACCGGCTTTGGTCAGAAGGATTTTTCCATTGTAGGAATCGTAGGAGTGGCGAAATACGTTGTAAATAAAATTGCCTTTGCGGATAAAACTGACGGAAAAAGACTGGACGTATTCCCGCGGCGACGTGCCATGATCCGTGCAACGGCATTTAAAATCCAGAACACGATAAAAATCGGAATGATGAAGTATGTCAATGTCGGCTTGCATAACCTTGTTTTTAGTGTAAAACGAATATAATAAAGAAAAGTTGAGTAATTACAAGAAAATTTTGAATACAGTATTATTGCATTTTCACCTAAAATTTTTTACTTTCCGACCCGCTAAAAAAACCAAGCATTGTTAACAACAACGAGGTGATTATTATGTCCGTTCAGACTCTGCAGTTTAAGGCCGAAGTGAAACAGCTTCTGGACCTGATGATCCATTCGCTGTATTCCCATAAAGAAATTTTCTTGCGTGAATTGCTTTCCAATGCGTCCGACGCCATTGATAAAGTGCGCTATGAATCGCTGACCAATACATCGATTATCGAAGGCGACGCCGATTGGAAAATCAAAATCAAAGCCGATAAGTCAGCCGGCACTCTTACTATCAGCGACAACGGAATCGGAATGAATGAAGAGGACATCGTGCGTTCGCTCGGTACCATTGCGCATTCCGGTACCAAAGAATTTTTACAGCATTTGAGTTCTCAGCAAATCAAGGATCATCCTGAACTCATTGGCCAGTTTGGCGTCGGTTTTTATTCGGGTTTTATGGTGGCCGAAAAAATCGCCGTCATTTCACGTAAAGCGGGCGAGCCCAAAGATAAAGCCGTTCGGTGGGAATCGAAGGCGGAAGGAACGTTTGAAATCGAATCGTTTGAACGGTCCTCGCGCGGTACGGACGTGATTTTGTATCTGAAAGAAGATGAAAAACATTTTCTGGATGAATGGGAAATTCGCCGTATTGTCAAAAAATATTCCGATTATATCGAACATCCGATTTGTATGGATGTTGAAAAAGACAAAAAAATCACCGAAGAAACTCTCAATTCCAGAAAAGCAATCTGGCTGAAGGATAAATCGGAAATTACAGCCGAAGAATACAACGAGTTTTATAAACACGTCTCTCATGACTTTACCGATCCGGCGAAAGTGATTCATTTCAAAGCGGAAGGTACGTCGGAATTTTCCGCGTTGCTTTTTATTCCGCAAAAAGCGCCATTCGATTTGTTTTACAAAGAATACAAAATCGGACCGACGTTGTATGTCAAACGCGTACAGATCATGGATCACTGTGAGGAACTGCTTCCGGTCTATTTGAGATTTGTCAAAGGCGTCGTCGAGTCCTCCGATCTGCCATTGAATGTCTCGCGTGAAATTTTGCAATCCAATCGCCAGATCGAAGTCATTAAGAAAAACATTACCAAAAAAGTTCTCGATACGCTGTCGGAAATGAAAACGGCGGAATATGAAAAATACGTCGAATTTTATAATGAATTTCGTAAATCGCTCAAAGAAGGCCTCTACGTCGATCAGCAACGAAAGGATGCCCTTCGCGATTTAATGTTATTCGAATCGACCCGTACGGAACGCGGAAAATACACGACGCTGAAAAATTACGTCGACGGCATGAAATCCGGCCAGGAGGAAATTTATTACATAACCGGATCGTCGCGCGAGGAACTCGAAAAATCGCCTTATTTGGAAGCCTTCAAAGAAAAAGATTACGAAGTGCTTTTTCTGTTGGATGAAATCGATGACTTTATTTCACACGAACTGGAATATCAGGGCAAAAAAGTAAAATCGGTTACTAAAGGCGACATTGACATCGACAAGACTCGTGCAACACAGAAAAAAGATGCGCAGAAAAAATATTCAAAACTGATCGACCTCATCAAAGACGTTTTGAAAGACGATGTGAAAGAAGTTCGTTTTTCGAGCCGCCTTAAAGACTCCGCGTGCGTGCTGGTGGCCGATGAAGGCGATATGGATCAGAATATGGAGCGCATCCTCAAAGCCATGGGACAAAGCGTTCCCGGCGGCAAACGCATTTTAGAACTCAATCCCTCGCACTCGCTTTTCGAATCGATGAATGCGTTATTCGAAAAAGACAAGAGTCACCCGACGTTAAAAGAATACGCCGGGCTTTTGTACGATCAGGCGCTTTTGTTGGAAGGTTCCAAGCCGAAAGATCCGTCTAATTTTGCGAAACTCGTCGCCAAACTCATGGTCGATAATGTAAAAGCATGATCGATACGAAAATGTTCTATGAAATTGCTCGAATAACAGATATATTTGTCGAATAATCATCGTTCGATTATGATATTTATATTTGGCATCGCCATATCTGTTTTTTTGTTTGTATTGCTGTTATTCAAAAAAAATAAAATAACGGCTGACAACGTACTTTTGTTCTGGCTTTTGATAATCGTTGTCAGTCAATTTTTATTTTATTTTGATTCCGCCAAGCTTTATGAAAGTAACCTTTCATTTCTCATCGGCATTAACCTGATTACGCCTTTCCTTCACCCGCCTCTGCTTTTTATTTATGTGTCAGCCTTAACAGGTAGCTTGCCATCAAGGAAATTTTTCAACATTTTTCATTTCATACCCATAACGTTTTTTGGGATTTATTTATCTATAAAATTTTTTAGTTTGCCTGCCGAACAAAAACTATATGTCATGACCCATGCAGGCATTGGATTTGAAGATTTAGACCGCATAAGATATATAGCCATTGTGCTCATCGGAATTCTATACGTGTTGTGGTCGTTATACCGCATTAATATTTATCAGAAAAAAATCAGGGACGTTTTCTCTAATATCGAAAAAATCAATCTCAAATGGCTGCAAATCATTACTTACGGAATCGGGATTATTTGGATAACCGTAATTCTGGGAACAGATGTAGAGACGAATACCGTTGTCGCAATGTTCGTATTGTTGATCGGCTTTTTCGGTATTCGCCAGACGCCTGTTTTCACCGGTACATCATTGGCCAGTCCGACGGCAACGCCGAATCAAACGGATAAATTAGACGCGAATAATAACGAGTCCCCAAAAAAATACGAAACGTCGGGACTTTCGCCGGAAAAAAAACAATTTATTGAAACGGCCTTGACAAGAAAGATCGACGAAGAAAAAATATTTTTAGATCCGGAATTGTCGCTGGATAAACTAGCTTCCGTATTAAACGTACACCCGAATTATTTATCCCAATACATCAATGAGGTTCTGCAACTGACGTTTTATGATTATATCAATTTCAAAAGAATAGAAGAATTCAAACACGCCGTTCAATTGCAGGAAAATAAAAGTCTTAACTTACTGGGTTTATCCTACGATTGCGGTTTCAATTCCAAATCGTCGTTCAACAGGAATTTTAAAAAATTTAGCGGCCAAACGCCCTCCGAATATCTCGCCCGGTTAAATAAATTGCCAGCCTAGCAGCAACTCACTGTATTTTCAGGATTTACAACATGTGCCATCTTACAATTTGAGGCGAAAGCCCCTTGAAAAGATTGTATTTTGAAGGCGTAAATAACGTGGCGCTCGAAAAGACGCCTTTCAATTACAATTTTAAAAAGGAGTGAAAATGATATCCTCGATGATATCGGCAATTGAAATTTCAAGCCGGCAAGCACATAAAATTTTATTGTTGTGTGTCATGTTGATGGCCGTTTTGAATTCATGCGAGACGCATGAAATGGATGAACCGGGGCTGCTGGTTCCATTAACCGTTGATGAAGACCCGTCGTTGCCTTCCATTTCTGTAAATGGTACGCAGCTTCATGCAGAATCATTTGGAAATCCGAATGATCCGATGCTCGTCGCCCTTCACGGCGGGCCTGGCGGCGACTATCGTTACTTGCTCAATTGTGCCGAGTTTGTGAACGACGGTTTTTTTGTCGTCATGTATGACCAAAGAGGTTCGGGGCTTTCCAAAAGGCACGATGAAAAAATTTATACAGTTCAGCTTTTTATCGATGATCTGGACGCCGTCATCCATCACTACAGAAAAGATTCGGCTCAGAAAATTTTTCTATTGGGACAATCGTGGGGCGCGATGCTGGCGACGGCATACGTTAACCAAAACCCTGGAAAAATCAGCGGTCTTGTTCTGGCCGAGCCGGGTGGTTTTACCTGGAAAGACACCAAAGACTATATCGAACGTTTCCAGACACTTCAGCTTTTCGATGAAGCGAGCAACGATTTTGTTTATTTAGATCAATTCGTCACCGGCGACGATCACCGTGTGCTCGATTATAAAGCAGGCTTGATGGCTGCGGCGGATTTTGCAGAAGGTAACAAAACAGGCGTTGAAGGACTCGAACCTAACTGGAGGTTTGGCGCCATTTGCCACAAGGCCTCTTTGGATTATGCGGAAAAATACGGATTCGATTTCACAACCAATCTTAATCAATTCAATACGAAAGTGCTGTTCGTTTACAGTGAATTGAATGAAGCCTACGGGAAAAAACATGCAGAAAAAGTTTCTTCGGTCTATCCCAATGTTCAACTCGAAGAAATTTTGGGTCAGGGGCATGAAATGACCTATTTCGGTTGGAACAAATTTTATCCTTTAGCAAAAAATTACCTTAACGAAGTTAAATAAAATTTTTAGGAGAAACAGTCGTGAAAAAATTAATCAATATATTCTTCTTAACCTTTTTAGCCGGAATACTGGTAAGCTCTGGCTATTCTCAAAATTTAAATTGGCGATCGGCTGGCAAGCAGAATTCAAACATCATTTATTCTAATTTTGGATACGATTTTGGCGTGACGGCGCAAGTCGGCTACGGACGTTTTATTCAGACGATCCGGCCGTTGGTTTTGACTTTCGATTATTCTATGCCGATGGGTCATCGGCTGACGGATGATTTTAAAGTGCGGTTTGGCACCCATGTTGAGTTTTTTGAAAAAAATGGTTTTGTTGCGTCAGGTAAAGTTCTAGGAATTTTTCGAAATCATAAAACATCTCTTGTCAGAATTTCAAATTTCGGCGGCGAATTTTCTCTCGTGACAGGATATTTCAAACCGACCTTTCACGCAGCATTGGAGTTGAGCGCCGATGGAGCCGTCGTTTCATATTTAAAACACTCGAAGCTTATGAAGGGCAACTACCCGGAGATTCAGGATGGGTGGTATTTAAATAACGGCGCTCATTATTTTTACGGAATTCAAGCCGGTAAAACCATTGGCCGCAGTTATGAAGCCAATTTACGATTAGGCAAAGTCAATGCGCGCGGAAATGAAAGCGATGTTTTACCAATCTATTTTCAATTAGGACTAACGAGCCGTTTTTAGAGCGATATGTATTTCTCGCAAAGTTGGCGAGTCGCTGAGAGATATGGTATTTTGCGACGTGTAAAACCCGGGATAATGGATTCCGGGTTTTTTTATAAATAACCCAAACCGGTCACTTGACTTTTTATTCTTTTTTTAGGAAACTCATTCAGCTTTTCTTGCGTAACATTTCTACCCGTCTCAACGATTAGATTAAGGCAATTCAAATTTCCTGATTTCAATTTTTTTTAATAACTCTAACTATTGGAGTTTATCATGAGTCAGTCGCACGATGACAATAAAACCTCCAAAGGGTTGTCGCGTCGAAAATTTCTCAAAGGGTTCGGTTTGACGTCGATCGGTGTAGCGGCGGCCGGCGGAGGCATTCTTGGCGGCGTCATTCCCGACGGCACAACCAACGGAACCCTGGTGGGTCCGGGAACTACTTCGATCACGCTCAATGTGAACGGCAAAAATTACACGATCAATGTCGAACCGCGTACGACGTTGGTCGAAGCGCTGCGGGATCATTTGCATCTCACCGGTACGAAAACCGGATGCGATCGTGGCGCCTGCGGAGCGTGCACGGTCATTGTCGGCGGTCAAACATTGGCTTCATGCCTCACGCTTGCGATCGACGTTGCCGGTCTGCCGATTCAGACGATTGAAGGTTTAGAATCGAACGGTCAATTGCATCCCGTACAGCAGGCGTTTATCAATGCCGATGCGTTGCAGTGTGGATTTTGTACACCGGGACTGATCATGAGCTGCAAAAATTTACTCGATCATAAAAACAATCCGACGATGGACGATATTAAAACGGCAACGAGCGGCAATTTGTGCCGTTGCGGCACCTATCCTAAAGTCTTCGAAGCGGTACTCAACGCTAAAAAAGCGTGATCAATGTATGATTAAAATGGTTATCGGTTTAATGTGGTGCGGGATTGTTGCCGGGTGTGCGGGCGGACAAAAGATTTACAAACCGCAGACGATCACCGCCGCGGTCATTGAAAAAGAAATGATCAAACCCAATGAAGTTGTGCACGTCCGCTATAGCAGCGGAACCGGCGGTATTTTCGAGGAAGACGGTTATTTCAAAGGATTCACCGACAGCACACGCGTGGAATTTGAATTTTTCAGCATGGGCCACCGGCAATATGTCAAAGCGATTATTCCTTTGCAAAATATTCTGGAAATCAGAGTGAAAAAAAATACCTACAAAAAAGAACAATTAATCAGCGCCGTGGCGCTGCTGGGGGTAGCTGTTCTTTTATCCATTGGCATCTGGGCGCAGTAAGTTCTATAAATCCGTAAAGGAGTCGGATCATGTCCAAACAAGTCACGCTCAAACTCGGCGTAGAAAAAAATTTAAAAGACATAACGGTCGACATTGCCGATAATACGCCCAAACCGTGGGACGGCGGCGATCAACTTAAGTTCATCGGCGGCAAAACGTCGCGCAACGACGGCATGGATAAAGTTTCCGGCAAAGCCAAATACACGTTCGATATTCAATTGCCGGGCATGTTGCACGCGGTTTTTCTGCGATCACCGCACGCGTCGGCTGTTGTAAAAAGTGTCGATACTTCCAAAGCGGAAAAATATCCCGGCGTCAAAGCCGTTATTCCGGTCAAAGAACAGTGGCCGATGGCAGTGCGTTTTGCCGGTCAGGAAATTCTGGCGATTGCCGCTGAAACGCAGCATCAGGCGGAGGAGGCTTTAAAATTAGTTGCCGTCGAATACGAGCGCAAGCCGTTCGTCGTGGATATTGAGAAAGCCAAAAACGGAAAAATTCTGGTATTCGATGAAACCGTCGAAGAGAAAAAAACGGAAGGCGATGCGCCCGGCGGCGCGGCGAAAGTTTCACAAAAAGGCAATGTCCGCGGCCCGAGAACGAACGGCAATTTATCTCAGGTCGACACGGCGTTGGCCGGATCCGACGTGGTCGTCGAAGCCACGTATACGACGCAGGTTCAAACGCACTCGGCCATGGAGACACACGGGGTTGTTGCCCGCTGGGATGCTGACGATCAACTGACGGTCTGGGCGTCGACACAAGGTACGTTCAGCGTGCGCGATGAATTGGCCGACGTATTTCAACTTCCGAAAACTAACGTAAGGGTGTATACCGAATACATGGGCGGCGGCTTCGGCGCCAAATTCGGAGCCGGAGTGTACGGCGCCATGGCCGCCAAATTAGCCAAAAAAACCAAAGCGCCCGTACGGTTGATGCTCAATCGCAAAGAAGAACATTTGGCTGTCGGCAATCGCCCGAGTTCCGTCCAAACTCTTAAAATTGGCGCCGGAAAAGACGGAAAATTGAAAGCGATCAAATTATTGTCTTACGGTACCGCCGGGGTTGGAACCGGCGCGGGTTCGGCCGGACCGGCGCGCGTAATGTATTTTACCGTCGATAATATTTTTACGGAAGAATCGGACGTGTTTATCAATGCCGGGCCCGGAGCGGCTTTCCGGGCGCCCGGTTTTCCGCAAGGCGCTTTTGCATTGGAACAATCGATCGATGAACTGGCATACAAACTCGCTATGGATCCTTTGGAATTCAGAAAATTAAATTCCGCGACCGACCTTGTTCGAATGGCTGAATATGAAATCGGTGCGAAAAAATTCGGCTGGGAAAAACGAAATCCTAAAGTTGCGGCCGATAAAGGCCCTATAAAAAAAGGCTACGGTATGGCCAATTCCGTCTGGTATTATATTACCGGCGCCGGATTTCAGGCCGCGATTCAGGTCAATAGCGACGGTTCGCTCGAACTGACGAACGGCGTTCAGGATATTGGCGGCGGCATCAGGACGGTCATGGCGATGGTGGCGGCGGAGGAACTGGGATTGCAGCCGAAAGATATTGTCGTCAAAATCGGAGACACGCAGTACGGGCTTGGCCCCGCCAGCGGCGGTAGCCAGACAACGGCCGGCATCACTCCGGCAGTGCGCAATGCGGCGTATCTTGCGAAAATGAAAATGTTCGACATCGCCGCGCCGCTTCTTGGCGTAAAGCCGGAAGAACTTGATTTGACGGATGGAAAAATTGTCGTCGCAGCTAATCCTTCGAAAAATTTGACATGGAAACAAGTTGCGTCAAAAATTCCGGGCGATAAATTCACCGTGATCGGCGAACGGCTCAAAGATCATTTAGAAGTACGGCCGCGATTGCTCGCAGGCGTGCAGTTCGCCGAAGTGGAAGTCGATACTGAGACCGGCGTTATCAAGGTTAAACGTGTTGTCGCCGTGCATGACTGCGGCCGTCCGATGAATCGATTGACGCTCGAGAGTCAGATCAACGGCGGCGTGATTCAAGGCATCAGCTATGCGCTGTTTGAAAATCGTCTTCTCGACAGAAATACCGGATTGATGGTGAATGCAAATTTCGATCAATACAAAATTGCCGGATCGCTCGATATGCCGGAAATCGAATCGATCATCATCGACGTCAACAACGGCCAGAGCAGTACCGGCGCGATGGGCATCGGCGAACCGGCCACGGTACCGACGGCCGCGGCTATTGCCAATGCGTTTTATCACGCGACCGGCGTACGCATTCGCGAATTGCCGATGACACCGGCTGCCGTTCTTAAAGTTTTACAAGGTTAATAATTTTTTGCTAAAAAAAGGTGAATTATGAATTCATTTGAATACGCGAAGCCGGAATCATTAAAAGATGTTTTTAATTTTCTGAACGATCCGGGGACCATGGTCAAAGGCAGCGGAATCGATTTGCTCGATATGATGAAAGAAGGATTGATTCAACCCAAACGGCTTGTTCATCTGCGTTCGCTGAAAGATCTGCATTTTCTAAACGAAAATTCCGCCGGCGTGACCATCGGTCCTAATGTGACACTCGATGAATTATCATCGCATGAAAAACTTAAAGGCCGTTATCAGGCTTTGGCGCAAGCCGCGGACGCTGCCGCCACGCCGCAGATCCGCAATGCAGCCACGCTGGGAGGTAATTTGTGCCAACGGCCGCGCTGCTGGTATTTCCGCAGCCACGATTTTGACTGCAAGCGCAAAGGCGGCAAAGCCTGTTTCGCCCTCGATGGCGAGAATCAATATCACGCCATTTTCGGCAACAACGGCGGTTGTGTCATTGTACATCCATCCGCAACGGCGACGGCGTTGATGGCCTTGGGAGCAAAATTGAAAATCACATCGCCCAAAGGCGAAAGAGAAATTTCCATCGATGATTTTTTTGTTTTACCTGTCAAAGATATTTTTCGGGAAAATATTCTTGAAGCGAATGAAATCATCACCGCTGTTACCATTCCTCCGGCGCCCGGCGGTTATATCAGTTATTATTATAAACAAAAAGAAAAGCAGGCGTTTGATTGGCCGGTGGCGGAAGTAGCGGTGGGTATGCAGATGAACGGCAAGACCTGCGCCGATGCCCGGATCGTGCTGGGCGCGGCTGCGCCGATACCATGGCGCGTACCGAAAGCGGAAGCCGTTTTAAAAAATCAAACTATTACGCGCGAGCTTGCGCGAAAAGCAGCCGAAGCGGCAATGACCGGAGCAACGCCTTTGTCCGAAAACGCTTATAAAATTCCTGTTTTTAAAGCTGTCATTACGCGAACGATCTGCCTGGCTGCGGGCATCAATCCGTTTGAATAAGAGGTGACTTATGGGGCATAAATCGCAATGTCGGCATCTTCGTACGAAAATGAGTTACATTCCTGAACCCGATCAGATGGAATCCTGGCGCAACGACGATTCGACGACGGCGCAATATTGGTGTTTGTGTACGATGGGCGTCGCCGGACCCGACGGGCAATTGGTCGCGCCGGAGATGTGTCAGTCCGCGCGCGCATGTTTCGTTACGGTCGAGTTGCCGGTTTAATAGCCATACGGTTTTGAAAATTGCTAAGTTTTGTGTGAGATTCTTTATTCTTCAAAAGAAATCGGAATCGCAGTGATCGTTTATAAAACAGCGTTCAAACTATCGGCGGTCATTGACGGGGATAATGAGTTTGAGTCCCGACCATATTTCGTCGACTGCGCAAACTTTGACGTCCACTAAACCATGGCGCAGCGCGATGTCGCGGACAATGTTTTCACTAACATCGGTGGGAATTTTCGAACTGCCTTTCGGCCAGGAAATCCAGATCATACCGTTTTGAACGATAGCGTTTTTGAGATGAACCATCTCGGCTTCAAGTTCGCTCTTCGATTTTGTAAAAAATTGAATGCAATCCAAACCGGATTTTATTTTTTTAATGATCCTGACATTAGCGGGCATATTGCCCAGAGTTCGATTATAATTTCTTGGCGCATTAATCAGTGCAACAGTAAAGCCTTCTTTAATGCCGAGCTTTTTGATCAATGGTGTGCCGGAGTAACCTGCCATAGTTTTATCTTGCTGATAAAAATTTAGTTGATTATAGCTTCAGCTTCGATCTCCACGACCATATCGGGATTAATCAATTTACTGACTTCCACCATACTCGTTGCAGGGCGGATATCTTTAAAAAACTCGCCATGCGCTTTTCCGATTTTTTCCCAGTCGGCGATATTCGTTACGTACATCCGCGTGCGAACGACGTCGTGTAGAGACGCGCCGGCTTTTTTCAAAGCGGTTTCGATGTTTTTGATCGTCTGAACTGTCTGGGCGTACGGATCGCCTTTGCCGACAATGCTGCCGTCAGCCGCCGTAGCGGTGGTGCCGGAAACATGAATGGTATGGCCTACTCTTACGGCGCGTGAATAACCGACAATCGGTTCCCACGGCGTACCGCTTGAAAAATTTTCCCGTTTCATCAGATTTTCCTTTTATTTCCAAATAGTCAAAATAACGCTGACGACTAAAATTCCGACGAGGGAGTGCCCGGCATTGATCAACGTAAGCTTAATCGGGCGGCTTTCAAAAGCATCGTGCATGGCAATAGTCGAAACAACAAAAGCAATGCCTGTAAAAAATCCGATCGACAATGCGTCTACGATCGAAGTTGCCTGCACGGCGGAAAGAATACACGCCATTCCGTACGATACGACTAAAGCAGTTGCCAAGGCGATGACATAGGGCATGACACCCGCGCCTTTTTTGACGTCTTCTTCCGTGAATCCAGCCGCTGCCATCCACGGCTTGGCAAATAAAAGCGGTGAATACCATAATCCGCCAACTAAAAAATTAATCACAGCGGCAACAATCGCCGTTACATGGTTGATGTGTACTTCCGTCATAAAAAGCTCCTCCTCATGAAGAATTGATTTATTGATTTATTATCTCATTGATTCATGAATGCTCAATTTTCAATTTCACTTTCACTTGTAACGTCCCATTAATTGCGCTTCCGCCAGAACATGTCCCTTCATGGCCTTGAGCAGATCGGCTTTGGTGATACCGGGTTTAATTTCCAGTGTCGTATCGAGTGCATAGAGTTTGAAATAATACCGGTGCGTTCCGCCGGGTGGGCACGGGCCGTCGTAGCCGGTGGAGTGAGAATCATTGATGCCTTGTTTGGCGCCGCCGGCGATAATTTCCTGCGCGGGAATATGCTCGGGCAGAGCGTGAACGTTTGACGGGAGATTAAACAATATCCAGTGAACCCACGTTCCGCGTGGCGCATCGGGGTCATCGCAGATGAGAGCAAAACTTTTGGCGGATGGCGGTGCATCCTGCCAATTTAAAGGCGGTGAAAAATTAGATCCGTCGCACGTATATTTCGATGGAATCAATTCGCCTTCTGAAAAAGCCGGACTTGTAATGAGCATGGTATCTTCTCCTGCAATTGGTGATTATAAGGAGAAAACGAAGAAAGGTGAGCCCAATATAATAGACGAAAAGATATTTCGCAAAAAGAGTTTTGGAACAATTAAATTGTCAGATCGTTGAAGGTTATTACCATTTTATCCGATTTTTTACTTATGCCTTTACCATCTAAAAATGCCGCCAGACGAATTACAGTTTTGTTTGGAGTCTGGACGTTCGTCGGATTATTTTTTGCCAGTCAAAATTATCTGATGTATTCGTATCGTCAGCCGATTCGCTGGACAGATTCGCTCATATATGCTTTGCCGGAATGGTACACATGGGGACTGTTGTCGCCGTTGATTCTTACACTCGGCCGTCGATTTTCCATTCGGGCGTACCCGTTGAGGCATGTTCCGCTTCACTTGCTTTCATGCGCAGGGTTTGCTGTCATTCACCTGACGGTTTATTCATTGGTTAATATGCTGCTTCGTTCCGAATATTCGACAACTGCGTATGTCAAAGCTATCCAATCAACCTTGATTTTTAAGTTTCATTGGAATGTTCTTGCTTACTGGATTATTCTAGGCGTTCAACAAGGCGCGGGTGTCTACCGAAGTTATCGCGAGAGCGAACTTCGATCAGCGCAATTGCAATCACAGCTGGCTCAGGCGCAATTGCAAGCGCTTAAAATGCAACTCAATCCTCATTTTTTATTTAATACGCTGCACGCAATCACCGCGCTCATTCATACGAAACCCGATGACGCAGAAAGGATGATCGCACAATTGAGCGATTTACTTCGTTTGACTCTGGATTATGTGGGCGCACAAGAAGTGGCATTATTTCAGGAAATGGAGTTTCTGAATAAGTATCTGGAAATTGAAAGGACACGGCTTGGCGAACGGCTGCAAATTGTCACTCGAATCGATCCGGATACGTTGAATGCGCGCGTACCCAATTTGATATTACAACCCATTGTGGAAAATGCAATTCGTCACGGTATTGCGCCTTTTACCAAAACCGGTATACTTGAAATTATTTCCTCGCTGGAAAATGACCGGTTGAATCTTATGGTCAAAGACAACGGCGGGGGATTGAATTCTAAAAT